>JAEYUE010000309.1 GCA_023433655.1 Pseudomonadota bacterium
TTCTACTACTGGTTCGAGAAGATGTTCGGGGTGAAGTACAACGAGTTCCTCGGCACGCTGCACTTCTGGATCATGTTCGTCGGCGTGAACGTGGTGTTCTTCCCGCAGCACTTCCTCGGCCTGCAGGGCATGCCCCGGCGCTATGTGGACTACGCTGACGGTTTCGCCTTCTGGAACTACGTCTCGTCCATCGGCTACGTGATCACCGCCGTCGGCGTGCTGGTCTTCCTGATCATGCTGGTCGAGGCGGCCATCCGCCGTCGCCCGGCCGTCGACAATCCGTGGGGCGAAGGCGCCACGACGCTGGAGTGGACCCTGTCCTCGCCGCCGCCGCACCACCAGTTCAACGAACTGCCGGTGGTCAAGAACGACGAGCACTAGGGACCGGCCGGCCGGACCAGAGCCTCGGGGGCCGCTCCTTTCGCAGGGGCGGCCCTCAGCCATTTTTGTGCGCCGCCCCGCTTCACCGCGGTCCGGTGCGTTGGAAAGCTGATGAGCAAGACCGTCGTCACGCCCGCGATCTCCACGGCCCAGCCGGAAGATTTCTTCCAGCTGCTGAAGCCGCGCGTGATGTCGCTGGTCATCTTCACGGCGGTGACGGGTCTGGTGGTCGCGCGCGGCGAGATCGGCTGGCTGAGCGCGGCCATCGCCATCCTGTGCATCGCGGTCGGGGCCGGAGCGGCCGGGGCGCTGAACATGGCGCTGGAGGGCGAGACCGACGCCCTGATGCGCCGCACCCGTGGCCGGCCGGTGGCGGCGGGCCGGGTCAACCGCAACGACGCCCTCGCCTTCGGGGTCATCCTGTCGGTCTTCTCGGTCATGCTGCTGGGCATGGCCTCGAACTGGCTGGCCGGCGGCCTGCTGGCGGCGACCATCGTCTACTACGCGGGCTTCTACACCCTGCTGCTCAAGCGCCGCACGCCGCAGAACATCGTCATCGGCGGAGCCGCCGGCGCCTTGCCGCCGGTGATCGGCTGGGCCGCGGCCACCGGTTCGGCTCCATGGCAGGCCTGGCTGCTGTTCCTGATCATCTTCCTGTGGACCCCGCCGCACAGCTGGGCGCTGGCCCTCTATTCGGCCGGCGATTACGCCCGCGCCGGGATTCCCATGATGCCGGTGGCGCGCGGCGCCCGGAGCACCCGTCTGCAGATCCTGCTCTACAGCCTGGTGTTCGTGCCTGTGGCGATCGCTCCCGGCTTCGTCGGACTTGGCGGGCCCGTCTACCTGGCGGTGTCCATCGCTGGCGGCCTCGGCTTCCTGTTGCTGGCCTTCCGGCTGTGGCGCTCGCGGGCCGGCGACCAGCCCGACAAGGCCGAGGCTGTGGGACGAGAGGCCGCATTGTATGATGTCCGGGCCGAGGCCAAACCGGCCCGAAACCTGTTCGCCTTCTCGATCCTGTACCTGATGGCCCTGTTCGCGGCCCTGCTGGTCGAGAGCGTGACGACCCTGACGAGGCTGTAGCCGACATGCGCCTGACCCCCGAACAGCTCGAGGCCCGCACGAAGAGGAACCGCGCCCTGGCCGGCGCCCTGGTCGTCTTCATCATCCTGGTGTTCAGCGTCACCGTGCTGAAGATGAAGGGCAACATGGACGCGCGGCAGGCGGCCGCCCCGGCCGCCGCGGCGCCGCAGGCCGCGCAGGTGCAGCCGTGAACCGCAAGAACCTGATCGCCATCGCCTGCGTCGTCGGTGTCATGGCCATGACCGGGGCGGCCTTCGCGGCGGTGCCGCTGTACCGCATCTTCTGTCAGGTCACGGGCTTCGACGGCACGGTCTCCCGGGCCGAGGCGGCGCCGGAGGAGGTGCTGGACGAGACGGTGCTGGTCCGCTTCGACACCAATGTCCGCGACCTGCCGATGGTCTTCCGGGCCGAACAGATCAGCCAGCGGGTGCGCATCGGCGAGACCGGCATCGCCTTCTTCGACGTGACCAACACCTCGGACCGGCCGATCCACGCCACCGCGGCCTACAACGTCGTACCCGAGCGGGCCGGTCCCTACTTCCAGAAGCTGCAGTGCTTCTGCTTCGACGGCCAGGTCATCCCCCCCGGCGAGACGATGAAATTCCCGGTCCAGTATTTCGTCGCGCCCGAGATCGCCACCGACCGCGAGAGCCGGGGCGTGCGCGAGATCACCCTCAGCTACACCTTCTATCCGACCAAGGGCGAGCAAGACGACGCAAACCCCGCGCCAGCCACTGGCGCGGCCGCATAGCGGACGCTATAGCCTCCCCAACCGACTCTCGACCGTTGCAAGAGACCCAGATGGCCGACGCCCACGCAGCTCCCCACCACGACTATCACCTGGTGAACCCCAGCCCCTGGCCGCTGGTGTCGTCCATGGCTGCCGTGGTGATGTTCGTCGGCGCCGTGGTCTGGATGAAGGGCCTCGTCTCCGCCGACGCCGGTCCGCTGGCCGCCGCCCTGCTGAGCGAGGGCCAGAAGGCGCTGTTCTTCGCCGGCCTGGCCGGCGTGCTGGTCTCGATGGCCGGCTGGTGGACGGACGTGGTCAAGGAAAGCCGCCAGGGCGACCACACCCCGGTCGTCTCGCTGGGCCTGCGCTATGGCATGATCCTCTTCATCGCCTCCGAGGTGATGTTCTTCGCCGCCTTCTTCTGGATGTTCTTCGAAATGGCGGTCTTCAACGAGGCCCGCGCCCACATCCCGGAGATCGGCAACTGGGCCGAGTCGGCCGCCGCCTGGTCGACCTGGCCGCCCAAGGGCGTCGAACTGCTGGACGCCTGGCAACTGCCGCTGCTGAACACCATCATCCTGCTGCTGTCCGGCACGACCGTGACCTGGGCCCACCACGCCCTGCAGGTCGGCGATCGCAAGGCCACCAAGATCGGCCTGGCCATCACCATCGCGCTCGGCGTGTTGTTCACCGCCGTCCAGGCCTACGAGTACAACCACATTCTCCACGAGAACCTGTTCTTCAACGACGAGGCCCTGAACTCGGGCCTGTACGGTTCGATCTTCTTCATGGCGACCGGCTTCCACGGCTTCCACGTGCTGGTGGGGACGATCTTCCTGACCGTCTGCCTGCTGCGTCTCATGGCCGGACAGATGACCCCGCAGAAGCATTTCGGCTTCGAGGCCGCCGCCTGGTACTGGCACTTCGTGGACGTGGTCTGGCTGTTCCTGTTCGCCTTCGTCTACGTCACCTTCGGGTGACCCACGGCCCGGCCATCGGGAAAGACCAGCCGGCGCGGATCGATCCGATCCGCGCCGGTCTGCTTTGCCGCTGTCCCAACTGCGGCCGGGGCCGCCTGTTCAGCGGCTTTCTCAGCGTCGTTCCGCGCTGCGAGGCCTGCGGCTTCGACTTCACCCGCCTGAACACCGGCGACGGCGCCGCCGTCTTCGTGATGCAGATCGCCGGTGCGCCCGTCGTCTTCGGCGCGTTGTTCGTGCAGGTGGTCTATGATCCGCCGATCTGGGCCATGCTGCTGACAGCCCTGCCGCTGGTGGCGGCCCTCTCGCTGGGCCTCATGCGTCCCGCCAAGGGCGTCATGATCGCCCTGCAGATGAGGAACAGGGCGGGAGAGGGTTAGATGCGGCGGTTTCCGTGGGGCCTGACGATCGCCTCGGCCGTGGTGTTCGTGGTTCTGATCTCGCTTGGCGCCTGGCAGGTGCAGCGCCTGCAGTGGAAGCAGGGGTTGATCACGGCCGCCGCCGCGGCCGCGGACCGGCCCGCAGCGCCGCTCGCCGAGGTCATGGCGTCCGGCGCACCCGAGTTCCGGCGGGTCGTGGTCGCCTGTCCGGGTCTGGCCTCGGCCCCTTTCGTCGAACTTCGCAGCATCCATGAGAAGGAGGCCGGGGTCCGTCTGATATCGGCCTGTCCCATGGGCGCCAGGGTCTGGCTGGTCGACCGCGGCTTCGTCGCGGATTCGATATCGGCCCGTCCGCCGGTGACCGCTTCGGCCGCCCCCGTGCGCATCGAGGCCGTCGTCCGCGCCGCCTCCGCGCCCGGGCCCATGGCCGTGGCCGCGGAGGGGACGCATTTCTACGCCCGGGACAACGCCGCCATGGCGCGCGCGCTTGGGATCGAGGGCGCTGTCGCGCCGTGGACGCTCTTCGCCGTGACCTCGTCCAATCCCGAATGGCAGGCGCTGCAGCCCGCTGCGCCGCCCGCCTCCTTCTCCAACAACCATCTGGCCTATGCGATCACCTGGTTCGGTCTCGCCTTGGCTCTGATCGCCTTCTACATCGCCCTGCTGCGCCGCCGCGCCTCGCCGCGGGAAAAGGACACGCCCTGACCGCCACGCTCCATACCCTGCCCAACGGCGTCCGCGTCGTCTGCGACCCCATGCCGGGGCTGCGCACCCTGGCCCTGACCGTCGCCGTGCGCGGCGGGGCCCGGTGGGAGGACGAGGCCCGCTCCGGCTGGTCGCACTGCCTCGAGCATCTGGTGTTCAAGGGCGCCGGCGAGATGGGCGCCCGCGAGATCGTCGAGCGCATCGAGGCCCAGGGCGGGTCGCTCAACGCCTCGACCGGCTACGAGCGGACCAGTTTCGAGGTGCGCGGTCTGCAGGGCTCGCTGCCGGCGGCGATGCAGGTGCTGTCCGACCTGGTGTTCCGCCCGACGCTGGATCCCGAAGAGATCGAGCGGGAAAAGGACGTGGTGGCCCAGGAGATCGCCGAGGCCTTCGATACGCCCGATGACCACGTCTTTGAAATGGCCCAGACCCGGGCCTTCGAGGGCCAGCCGCTGGGCCGGCCGATCCTCGGCTCTGTCGAAAGCCTGAAGCCCCTCACCCGCGCCACGATCGGCGACTGGCGGGCCCGCCTCTATTCGCCCGACCGCATGGTCGTCTCCGCCTCCGGGGCGGTCGACGAGGCCGAACTGATCGACCTCGCCGCGCGCTGGTTCGGCGACCAGGCCTCCACCCGCGTCGATCCGCCGGACAGCCCGCGCTTCACCGGCGGCGAGGCCGCCCTGTCGCGCCGTATCGAACAGGCCAATATCGTCTTCCAGCTGCCGGCGCCCTCGGCGACCGATCCCGCCTACGCCGCGGCGCGGCTGATGACCGAGATTCTCGGCGGCGGCATGGCCTCGCGCCTGTTCCAGAGTGCGCGCGAGGAGCGCGGCCTGGCCTACGCCATCGACGCCTACCACGAGCCCTACGACGACGCGGGTCTGCTCGGCATCTATGCCGGGGCCGGCGCCGACCGGGCGGTCGAACTGGCGCGCGTCTGCGCGGCCGAGCTGCGGGCCCTTGCCGAGCAGGGGCCGACGGCGGCGGAGCTGGCGCGCGCCAAGGCCGTCCTGAACGCCGGGCTGTGGATGTCGGACGAGAGCCCCGCCGCCCGGGCCGGTCGCGCCGCCGCCCAGGTGCTGATCTTCGGCGCCCCGATCGCCTCGCAGGTCATGGCCGACCGCACCCTGGCCCAGACCGCCGGGGACGTCCGCGCCGCCGCCGCCGCCGCCCTGGCGCCCGGACGGGCCGCCACGGCGGTGCTGGGCCCCCGCGCCGCCGCCCCGGCGGGCGCCGCCTTCCGCGATGCGCTTTTCGGCTGAGGCGGCGGGAGGTATCGTCGGCCATGGCCCTGCTGGACTGGATCAACGACGCGACGGGGCTGGTCGTGAAGGGCGAGGGGGTCACCCTGCGCCCGCCGCGGGCCGCGGATCACGAAGCCTGGGCCACGCTGCGCCACGCCTCCCGCGCCTATCTGCAGCCGTGGGAGCCGACCTGGCCCGAGGACGACCTGACCCGCGCCGCCTTCAGGCGCCGCCTGTCGATCTATGCGCGCGAGATGGAGGCGGGCAACGCCTGGCCCTTCTTCGTCTTCGCCGACGCCGACCAGTCGCTGGTCGGAGCCATCACCTTGTCGAACGTCCGCCGCGGCGTCGCCGAGTCCGGCACCCTCGGCTACTGGATCGGCCAGCCCTTCGCCGGCCAGGGGCGGGCCACGGCGGCCGTGCGGGCGATCGTCGCCCACGCCTTCGACGAGCTGAAGCTGCACCGGGTCGAGGCGGCCTGTGTCCCGACCAACCTCGCCTCCCGCCGGGTGCTGGAGAAAGCCGGCTTCGCGCTCGAGGGACGGGCCCGCGCTTATCTCAAAATTAACGGCGCATGGGCAGATCATCTGCTGTTCGGCATCGTCAACGACGCGGCCGGGCGCGGCGGCTGAAACCGGACTGATCCGGGGGCCGCCCTGTCGGGACCGTCACGCGTTTTGAACACACGCTCCAGAAGTCTGGCCTGGGACGCGACGACCGCCATCGAGGCGCTGGCCGCCGCCGACACCGCCTTGTGGATCTGGACCCCGTCCGAGGACCAGATGCGTTTCACCGGCGCAACCCGGGCCCTGGGGCTGGGACCGCTGGCGCCCGAGTGTTCGGGGGCCGCTTTCGCCGCCGTGGCCGTGCCGTCGGACCGCGCCCTGGCCGAGCGGGTGCTCAAGCCCCAGGCCGAGGGGACCGAGGTGGCGGTGCGCCTGCGGATGCGCGATTCGGAGACCTGCCTGTGGCGCGGCGTCTGGCTCGAGGACGGCCTGCGCGCCGCGGGGGTGGTGGCGCTGGAGACCAAGTTCGCGGCCTCGCACCGGGATCAGCTGACCGGTCTGCTGGACCGTCGCACCTTTCTCGCCCGGGTCGGCGAGACCCTGACCCAGCCGGGCGACTACGAGCTGGTCGTGGCCGATGTCGACCGCCTGCGCCGCCTCAACGAGGCCCTCGGGCACGAGCGTTCGGACCTGGTGCTGGCCGCGCTGGGCTCCCGCCTCAACGCCGCCTTCGCTCAGGAGACCCATCCCGCCCGCGTCGGTGAGGACGAGTTCGCGGTCGTCGTGCCGCGTGGCCCGGGCGCCGCTTCGGAGCGGCTGCGCGAGGCGCTGGAGCAGCCGCTGCGGGTGGCGGGCTTCGACATCTATCCGACCGTCTCGATCGGCGCCGTGACGGCCGAGGGCGGGCCGGACGCCGCTGACGCCGCCGAACTGCTGCGCCGCGCCGAACTCGCCGTCGAACAGGCCAAGACGGCTGGCCGCGGCGGGGCCGCCGCCTACGGCCGGGCGCTTGAGTCCGACAGCCTGTCGCGGCTGGCGCTGGAAGCCGACCTGCGCAACGCCTTTGTGCGCGGCGAGATCGAGCCCTTCTACCAGCCAATCGTCAATCTGATGACCGGGGCCGTGGCCGGCTTTGAAGCCCTGGCCCGCTGGCGCCACCCGCAGCGCGGCCTGGTTCCGCCCGACGAATTCCTCGGCCTCGCCGACGAAATGGGCCTGATGAACGAGCTGGGCCTGCTGATGATGTCCCAGTCGGCGCGCCAACTGGCCGAATGGCTGGCCCGCCACCCCTCGGCCGGCAAGCTGTTCTGCAGCGTCAACCTGTCGGTCGGCGAGATCGAGCGCGCCAACCTGGTCGAGGACGTGGCCCGCATCATCGCCGACGCCGGCCTGCCGCGCGGCGCGCTGAAGCTCGAGGTCACCGAGGGCGACATCATGCGCGACACCACGCGCGCCGCCGAGGTTCTGAAGCAGTTGCGCGACGCCGGCGCCTCGCTGGCGCTGGACGATTTCGGCACCGGCTTCAGCTCGCTCAGCTACCTCGCCCGGCTGCCGTTCGACACGCTGAAGATCGACCGCTACTTCGTGCTGACCATGAAGGACGACGAGGGCTCGGCCAAGATCGTCAAGTCGGTGGTCAACCTCGGCCGCGACCTGTCGCTGGAGGTGGTCGCGGAGGGGGTGGAGAACGCCGGCCTCGCCCGCCTGCTGCTCGACGCCCAGTGCCACTACGGCCAGGGCTTCGGCTACGCCCCCGCCCTGCCGGCCCAGGAGGCCGAGGTCTATCTCAACGAGTCCCTCGCCGACGGCACGGCCCCGATCAAGGCGCGCTCGGCTTGAGGCCGGACGTGACGGCGCGCAGTCCCGTGGTCTGGATCATGGCGGCGACCTTCGTCGGCGTCGTCGGCCTCGTGGTCTGGTCGGAACGCGAGGAAGGCCGGCTGGCGGAAGACGCGGTGCGGAACGTCGCGGGCGAGGCGGAGGTGCTGTGGCTGGTCGAGGCGGAGACGCCGGGTCGCCGGACAAGTCTGTGGTGCGGCGCCGTGGCTCGCCCGGACGGTCTCGTAGCCGTAACAATGCTGACCCGCCTGCCTGTCCCGCCGTCTGTCAGGGAAGTCGCGCCCGCCTGGGTCGTCCAGCGCACGCCGCAGGAGGATTGGATGTTGGACAGGTGTTGGGAACGGGTCCGCTAGGCCCGGCCGCTCTGTCCGGACAGCTGCGCCGGGTCGATACCCAGCCCCGCGATCGCGCGACCCCATTTGCCTTCGTAGTCGGGATCGAAGATCAGTTCGGGGTCGGCGTCCATGGTCAGCCAGACGTTCTCGCCCAGTTCGTCCTCCAGTTGACCCTCGCCCCAGCCGGCGTAGCCGAGCAGCAGCACCGACCGGCGGGGGCCGGCCTCGGGATCGACCATGGCCGCCAGCGCCTCGCGCGTGCCGGTCATGGCCAGGCCCTCGCCGAAGGCCATCGACGCGTCCTCGGCCAGCCAGTCGGCGGTGTGCAGGACGAAGCCCCGCTCCCGCTCCACCGGGCCCCCGACAAGCACGGCCCGTCGGGCCGCGGAATCCGGAGCGGGAGTCTCAAGCTTGGTCAGCACGGTCTTCAGGTCGACGCCGGGCGCGGGCCGGTCCAGACGCAGGCCCATGGCGTGATCCGGTTCGTGGGCGCAGACGAGGATAACGGCGTGCTCGAAGCGGGGATCGCTGATGCCGGGCATCGCCACCAGCAACCGGCCTTCGAGGGAGTGGAAGTCGTCCATGCTTCTATCATCGGGAGCGGGCGGCGCCGGCGCAAGGGTGCACGAAGCTTGGCGGCGCGCTCGGCAACCCCTATCTCGACCGCACGTTCGACATCCACACCTTCACCGGAGCCTGCCATGCCCGTCCAGATCGGCGACCGCATCCCCTCGGCCACCCTGACCCGCGCCACCGACGATGGCCCCAAGCCTGTCTCCACCGACGAGATCTTCGCCGGCAAGACCGTGGCCCTGTTCGCCGTGCCGGGGGCCTTCACCCCGACCTGTTCGGCCAAGCACCTGCCGGGCTTCAAGGACCATCGCGACGAGCTGACCGGCAAGGGCGTCGACACGGTCGCCTGCCTGTCCGTCAACGACGCCTTCGTCATGGGCGCCTGGGCGGATAGCCAGGGCGTCGGCAAGGACGACATCCTGATGCTCGGCGACGGCAACGGCGACTTCACCCGCGCGATGGGCCTGTCGATGGACGCCAAGGGCTACGGCATGGGCGAGCGTTCGCAGCGCTATTCGATGATCGTCAGGGACGGCGTCGTCGAGCAGCTGAACGTCGAGCAGCCGGGCGAATTCAAGGTCTCGTCGGCCGAGCACCTGCTGACCCAGCTCTGAGCGGCGCTGGCGCTCGCAACGCGGTCGCTCGTTGCTTGAGTGCGGCGTGAGCGCGAAGTCCGTGCGATGACCGACGTCTTCACCCCGGAACAGCGGAGCGCCGTGATGCGGCGGGTGAAGGGGCGCGACACCACGCCCGAACTGGCAGTGCGCCGCCTCCTGCGGGCGGCGGGCGTCGGCTACCGTCTGGGCGGCGCGGGCCTGGCCGGCCGGCCGGACCTGGTGATGAAGGGCCGGCGCGTGGTCGTCTTCGTTCACGGCTGCTTCTGGCACGGTCACGACTGCGCCCGGGGCGCCCGGCAGCCCAAGGCCAACGCCGCCTACTGGGCCGCCAAGATCGAGCGCAACCGGATTCGTGATACGGCCGCGCAGGCGGCGCTCGGGGCGGCCGGCTGGCGGGTGATCACGGTCTGGGAGTGTCAGATGAAGTCGCCGGGCTTCGCCGCCGGGCTTGTGGCCGACGTGCGCGGTCAGGCCGCGGCGGATTCGGCGGCGACCTCTTCCCCGCCCTGAGCCATGGCCATCACGTGGTTGATGGCGCCCAGCAGCATTGGCGGCGTGATCGGCTTGGGCACGAAATAGGTCATGCCCGCCTCGGTGCAGGCGGCGATGTCCTCGGGGGCGGTGTCGGCGGTCACGGCGATGACCGGAACCGCCGCGTTGGGCCCATTGCCGGCACGGATGCGGCGGGTCGTCTCGCGGCCGTCCAATTCGGGCATCCGCACGTCCATGAAGATCAGGTCGAAGCTGGAGGTCTCGCAGATCTTCAGCGCCGCCATGCCGTCGGCCGCGGTGGCGATGTCGCAGCCCAGTGGTTGCAGGATCAGCTGGATGGCGCGGCGGTTGATGTCGTGGTCGTCGACGACCAGCACCCGCATCGGCCGCCCTTCGTCTTCATCGTCGATCGGCTCGGGCTCGGCGGCGGTCGTCGCGGCGACGTCGACCGGCGCCTCAGCCAGAGCCTGGGCGGGGGGCGCGGCCTGCCGGGCCGAGGCTCGCGTCGACAGGGCGCGGGCGACGGCGTCGCGGCTCTCCTGATCCAGCGCGGGAGCGACCACCGCCTCGCTCTCGGCGGCCTCCAGCCGCAGGGCCAGGGTGAAGCTGGCGCCCTGGCCGACCTGGCTGCGCGCGGTCAGCCTGCCGCCCATCAACTCGGCCACCTGCCGACTGATCGACAGGCCCAGACCGGTGCCCCCATGCCGCGCGCTGACGCCATCGGCCGTCTGGTCGAAGGGCGTGAACAGCCGCGCCAGCTGTTCGCGGGTCATGCCGGGGCCTGTGTCGGCGACCTCGATCAGCATCGCGTGGGCGCCCGAGTCCTCCGGCCAAACATTCAGGCGCAGGGTGATCGAACCCTCGTGCGTGAACTTCATGGCGTTGGAGATCAGGTTGTTCAGCACCTGGCGCAGGCGCATCGGATCGCCGCGCACCATGGCCGGCACGGTGGCGGCGCCCTCTATGCGCAGCTTCAGGCCCTTGGCGCGGGCCGGGCCCCGCCACAGGCGGGCCGACTGGTTCAGCAGCTCGCGCAGGTTGAAGTCGACCGAGTCGATCGTCATGTGCCCGGCCTCGAGCTTGGCGTGATCGAGGAGGTCGTCGAGCAGGGCCTTCATCATGAAGCCGGCGTCGCTGATCAGTCGGGCCTGGGCTCGGGAGGCGCTGTCTGATGCGCCCCGCTCCAGCTCGGCCGAGCCCGTCAGGATGGCGCTGATCGGCGTGCGCAGATCGTGACCAACCGCGGCGAGGAAGGCGCTTCGCCCCTCCATGATCCGCTCGGCGGCGGCGCGCTTCTCCTCCGCCTCGATACGGGCGGCGCTCTCGGCGTCGCGGGCCTGGTTCATCCGCTGCCAGGTCGACAGGCAGTAGGTGATGAACACCCCGACGGCGATCGCCGCGGCGGTGATGAAGGCAGGAGAGGCGCCGTAGGCCGCCATGAAGAACGGCGTCGAGGCGAGGTAAAGGAACTGCGGCGTGAGCGTGAGCGCCAGCACGGCGGTCGAGCGCGGCGCATTGATCATGGAATAGACGGCGCCCGCGGACAGCAGCATGGCGGCGCAGACGCCGCCCATGGCGCCGCCGGTCGTCCACAGGGGCACGGCCAGGCTGCCGAAGTAGCCAGAGTTGATGAAGAGGATGACCTGACCGGCGAAGTTCCGGAGGGGCTTGAGGCGTTCGGTCTTGCCGTCGTTGATCGGCCCGAAGATCCACAGGTCGATCAGCTGGATGGTGAAATAGCCCAGCACCCAGACGGCGCTGAGCGACCAGCCCAGCAGGGGGCTGAACACGAGGGCGCAGGCCGCCGCCATGCCCAGACGCTGAAGCAACGCCTTGCGTCGCTGGCGGACGGCGCCGGCCCAGCTGTCGGTCGTGGCGGCTTTGGCGATCGCCATACGGCTCCCCCGGTCCGGGCGAATTCGCCCGTCTCCGATTTTGACGGGCTTGCCCTAACGCTCCGTCAACGGCCCGCCCCGACAGCCTCTGCCGCTGTGGAGAATCCGTCCGCCTTCAGCAACGCTGCAAGGTCGCGCTTCATCCGCGCCACCAGTCCCGGCCCTTCGAAGACCAGGGCGCTGTAGACCTGCACCGCGGAGGCGCCGGCGCGCAGCCGCTGATAGGCCTCCGCCCCGGAATCGACGCCGCCCACAGCGATCAGCGGCAGCCGCCCGCCGGCGGCTTCCGCGGCGGCGGCGAGGGCGGCCCGGGCCCGGGTCCTGAGAGGGGCGCCCGATAGCCCGCCGGCTTCCGAGCGATGCGGCGAACGCAGGGTGTCCGGACGGTCCAGGGTGGTATTGGAGACGACCAGGGCGTCGATTCCATGGTCGATCGCCGCCTCGACGATCATGCCGATTTCGGCCGCCGTGAGGTCCGGCGCTATCTTGAGGAAGACAGGGGCGGGATCGCCGGCGCGCGCTTCCGCGAGCCGGCCCAGCAGGTCGTCCAGCGCTGCGCGACCCTGCAGGTCGCGCAGGCCGGGCGTGTTCGGCGACGAAACGTTGACGGTGACGTAGTCGGCCAAACCCTTCAGGCGCCGCAACCCCGCGACGTAGTCGGCCGCCTTGTCCGCGGTGTCCTTGTTGGCCCCCAGATTGGCGCCGATCACCGTCCCGCGCGGGCGATGCGCCAGACGGGCGGCGAAGGCCTCCAGCCCATCGTTGTTGAACCCCATGCGGTTGATGATCGCCCGGTCCTCGGACAGCCGGAAGAGGCGCGGCTTCGGATTGCCCGGCTGCGGGCGCGGCGTCACCGATCCGCACTCGACGAAGCCGAACCCCAGCCGCGCCAGGCCGTGCAGGGCCTCGCCGTTCTTGTCCAGCCCGGCGGCGAGCCCGATCGGATTGGACAGGCGCAGCCCGGCGACCGTTGTGGCCAGAACCGGGTCATCGGCTCGTGGGGCGGGCAGCGGCGCAAGGCGGAGCGCCTGGATGGCAAGCCGGTGAGCCGTCTCAGGGTCAAGGCTCCGCAGCACCGCCGCGCCGATGTCGGTCATGGCCATCCGTCGGCTCCGTCCTCGAAGACGGGGGCACCGTCCATGTTCACCGCCAGCCCCCGTTCGGAACGCGCCGCCGACAACGGCAGCGGCCCATAATGGTGCGGAAACAGGTCGCCGCCTCGCGACGCCTCCCATCGCAGCGCCTCGCCCAGTTCGTCCAGGGTGACCTCGACCAGAACCAGCCCGTCACGTCCGGCGTAGTGGCGGCGCGCGGTTTCAGCCAGCTGGGCCGCCGTCGACATGTGGATGTAGCCGTCCGCGCGGTCGACGGCCGAGCCCTCATAAGCCCCCACCGCGCGCGCGGCTTGCCATTCGCCGGCGTCGACCAGCTTGTAGGCCACGCGGGTCATTCCGGGGCCAGGTTTCGGGGCAGCAGATGACCCTCCAGCGTGAATCCGCCGGCGTCGATGGCGAAGACGGCCACGGCTCCCGGAGGAAAGCCACCGCTCATCCGGTCCAGCGCCGAGGGCGAGGCGGCGCTCTCGATCAGATACTCGACCGCCAGCACATGCACCCCGGGATTGTGGGCCACCACCATCAGGCAGCCGGCCTCGTCCGCGGCCTCGCGCACCAGGCGGCGCAGGATCTCGGCGCCCCCGTTGAACAGGGCGTCGTCGTCGCGGATCTGCACGTCGCCGAAGGCGTCGTGGAGCAGGTCCCATGTCTGGCGGGTGCGGGTCGCCGGAGACACCAGCGCCAGGTCCGGCTTCCAGCCGCGCGCCGCCAGCGCCCGGCCCATTGCGGCCGCGTCGATCCGCCCACGGGCCGACAGGGCGCGATCGCGGTCGCGGCCCGAGCCGGCGGCCGACTCGGCCTCGGCGTGGCGCATCAGGATCAATCTCTGCATGCCCGCCCTTTACGGCCTGGCCGCCCGACTGCAAAGCGCTCCGGCCGGTCAGGGGCGGTCCCGGTGCAGGCGCGGCGCCGCCTGGGGCTGGAGGGCGGGGACGAGAACGGGGGCTGTGGCCACCGCGCCGCCGGGCCGCACCCGCGCATAGGCCTGACGCGTCGCCTCCAGCAGGATGACCCCGGCGGCCCCGGGCGCCACCCTCCGCCCGACCAGCTCGAAGCCTTCGGCCAGCGGCAGCAGCGGCCCCCAGGGCGGCACGTACAGGGTCTGGGACCAGGCCGTAGGCTCCAGCCCCGCCTCGCGCACCAGCCGCTCCAGCTGCCGGCGGGTGAAGGGACGTCCGTATCCAAACGGGGTCGTCTCGACCCGCGACCACAGGCCGCCGCGCGCCGCCGCGATCAGGATGATGCGCCCGGCCGGCGACAGCGCCCGCACCGCCTCGGTCAACAGGCCTGCGGCGTCATCCGCCTCTTCGAGGGCATGGACCAGCAGGATGCGATCGAAGCTCCCGGCCGGGAAGGGCAAACGGCGGTCGTCGACGAGGACGGTGCGATTGCGACCCGCCCCCGGCCAGAGTTCCACGCCCTGGCCGCCGGGCATGGCCGCCACCACCCGCCGCGCGCCGACGAAGGCGTCCAGCCACGGGGTGGCGTAGCCGATACCCAGCACGTCGGAATTCGCCGCCTCGCCCCAGGCGTCCTCCAGTCGCCGCGCCAGCAACCGCCGCGCCAGCGCACCCGCCGGCTCGCCGTAGAAGGTCCTGAGCTCTTCGATGCTGCGCCGCATCCGCGCACCATAGGCCCCCGAAGGGGCCGCTGCTAGAATGCCGCATGCCTCTCGATGTCCGCCTCTTCCCCTGCCTGTCCGACAACTACGGCTTCCTGGTCCGCGACCGGACCACTGGCGCCGTGGCGACGGTCGATACGCCCGATGCGGACGCCATTCTCGCGGAACTGGAGCGCTCCGGCTGGGGTCGGCTGGATCTGATCCTCAACACCCACTGGCACCCGGACCACACCCAGGGCAATGGCGCCCTCAAGGCCGCCACCGGCTGCGAGATCGTCGGTCCCGAGGAGGTGCGCCGCGCCGCGCCGCTCGATCGCGTGGTGACCGGCGGGGACACGGTCATGCTGGGCGAGACGGCGCTGGAGGTCTCCGACGCGCCCGGGCACACGCTTGGCCACATCGTCTATCGAGACGCCGACGGGGACCAGGCCTTCGTCGGCGACGTACTGTTCGTCCTCGGTTGCGGACGCCTGTTCGAGGGAACGCCCGAGCAGATGTGGACCAGCCTCCGGACCCTCGCCGCCTGGCCGGACGAGACGGTCGTATGGTGCGCCCACGAGTACACGTCCGCCAACGCCCGCTTCGCCCTGAGCCTCGACCAGCGTCCCGGGATGGCGACGCGCGCCGCGGCCGTCTTCGCGGCCCGGGAACGGGGTCAGCCGACGGTGCCGACCACTATCGGAGCGGAGAAGGCGTTCAATCCCTTCCTGCGCGCCGCCGACGTGGCTGAGTTCGCCGCCCGGCGCGCAGCCAAGGACGCCTTCGTCGGCTAGGCGCGGGGCAGGATGGCGCGGATCACCCGGGCCGACGAGGGTCGGCCGGCCATGCCTTCGCCCGGGTCCACAGTCACCACCAGGCGCCCGCGGGCGTAGGTCACCCCTGCCCGGTCGCCCTCGACGATGCTGATGCTGCGCAGATCCGCCACGTACTGGCGCGCTGTCGGCGAACGGGCGATGCGGATGACCGCCTCGGTGGTGACGACCAGGGCGTCGACGCACAGGGCTTCCGACTGGTCGCCTTCCAGGTTGACCTCAACCAGTCGGCCGACGACCTGACTGACCATGTGGCTGCGCTGGGCCATCAGGCGGAACAGCAGCATGGGGCCCAGCGTCGGGGGGGTGAGGCTCTGGCCCGCACCGCTGAACGAGGCGGGCGAGCCGCCGGGCGCCCGCGGCGTGTAGACGGTCATGCCGCCGTTGGGCGTCACCCTCAGCACCTGTTCGCCGGCGTCGTTGCGGTAGATGACGTCGCCTCTTGGCGCAGCGCTGGGCCTGAGCACCCAGGTCTCGTCCCGGCGATCGAAACGCAGCAGCGGATGGCGGCCGGAGCGATCGAGAATGAAGCCCTCGCCGGAATCCGCCACATAGCGGCCCACCGGCGGCAGGGCGGGGGCGGATGGACGGCGGTTGAGCAGCGAACGGCTCTGTTCGGCCTGGGCGTTGCCGCGGTTCTGCGCGGAAGCGTCGGTCACGGCGCCCGCCAGGGACAGCACGGCCGCCGCGAGGGCGATCACCATCGCGGTCGGAAGCGGCCTTCGCGCCGTTCTGACCCTTGCCGTCAACTCCATGGTTTCCGTCGTGGAATCGCTGCGCGGCGGATTTTGGGCGGCCGGGCCCTAGCCGACGAGATACTGACCGCCGTTCAGCGACAGGGTGCAGCCTGTGACATATCCGGCACGTTCGCCGGCCAGCCAGGACACCATGTCGGCGATCTCCTCGCCCTTGCCAAGCCGGCCCACCGGAATCTGGGCCACGATCGCATCCAGCACCTTCTGGTCCATGGCGCCGACCATCTCAGTATCGATGTAGCCCGGCGCGATGCAGTTCACCGTCACGCCCTTGCGGGCGTTCTCCAGGGCCAGCGCCTTGGTGAAGCCGATCATCCCGGCCTTGGCGGCGGAATAGTTGGTCTGACCGATCTGGCCCTTCTGGCCGTTGATCGAGCTGATGTTGACGATGCGCCCGAAGCCGCGGTCGCGCATGCCGTTGATCACCTGGCGCGTCATGTTGAAGACGCTGTCCATGTTCACCCGGATCACGTCCGACCACTGGTCGGCGGTCATCTTGTGGAAGAAGCCGTCGCGGGTGATGCCGGCGTTGTTGACCAGGGTGTCGATCGGGCCCAGCGCGGCCTCGACCTCGGCCACGGCGCGCTGACAATCCTCGAACGAACCCACATTGCCCTTGACCACCATGACGCCCAGTTCGGCGGCGGTGGCGCGAGCCGCCTCTTCATTGCCCGAATAGCCGGCGGCGACGGCCATGCCGTCCTCCTTCAGCCGCTGGACGATCGCCTTGCCGATGCCGCGAGTGCCGCCGGTCACGAATGCGACGCGAGCCATATCTGCTTCCCTGTCCCTGAGGCCGCGTCCCCGCGCAGCCGTTCACGGTTACGCTTTAGCCGCCGGGAGGTTGCGCGAAAAGCGCCGTTAGCCCGCCTGGTCCATCCGGCTCATGTCGATCACGAAGCGATAGCGCACGTCGGAGCGCTCCATCCGGTCCCAGGCCTCGTTGATCTGGTTGGGCGCGATCAGCTCGATGTCGCAGGCGATGCCGTGTTCGGCGCAGAAGTCGAGCATCTCCTGCGTCTCGCGGATGCCGCCGATCAGCGACCCGGCGATCCGCCGCCGCCGCCACAGCAACGGCATGGCGTAGACCGGCATCGCCTCGGTGGTCAGGCCCAGCATCACCATGGTCCCGTCCCGGGCCAGCAGGTTCACGTGGCCGGCGATCTCATGCGTGGCCGAGACGGTGTTGATGATCAGGTCGAACTGCTCCGCCGCCGCCTTCATCGCCGCTGCGTCGGAGTTGATCAGAAAATGCTTCGCCCCCATGCGCTCGGCGTCGGCCCTCTTGCGGTCGGAGGTCGACAGCACCGTCACCTCCGCGCCCATGGCGGCCGCCAGCTTGACCGCCATGTGCCCCAGGCCGCCGAGGCCGACGACGGCCACCTTCGAGCCCGGTCTGACGCCCCACTGGCGCAGCGGACTCCAGGTGGTGACGCCGGCGCACAGCAGCGGGGAGGCGGCGTCCAGCGGCAGGGCGTCCGGGATACGAAGCACGTAGTTCTGGTCGACCGTGATGCGGTCGGAATAGCCGCCCTGGGTCATGGTCTGGCCGACCTCGGCCCCCTTCGAATCGCGGGAGCCATAAGTCTGCGTCATGCCAGGGACGCAATACTGCTCCTCGCCTTCGCGGCAGGACGCGCAGGTGCGGCAGCTGTCGACCATGCAGCCGACGCCCACCCGGTCACCGACCTTGAAGCGGCTCACGTTTCCTCCGACCGCCGTCACGATCCCGGCGATCTCGTGCCCCGGCACGAGGGGATACCTCGTGCCGCCGCCCAGTTGGTTCTTAGCCACGTGCAGGTCGGAGTGGCAGACGCCGCAGAATTTGATCTCGATGGCCACATCGTCCGGCCCGGGATCCCGCCGGTCGAAACCGTAGGGCGACAACGGGGCGTCGGCGGCGGTCGCGGCGAAGGCGCGGGTGGCGATGGGCATGGAGGTTCCTCACGGGGGGGGGCGGCGATCTCAGGTGCTTACGAAGCAGCGACCCCGCAAGATCACCAGCCGTGGCGGCCGTCCACTCGCCGAACAGGTATGGCCTCGAGATCGACGTCGTCGAACAGCCGGGCGTTCAGCGTGATCCGCGCCGGGCGGCGCTCGCCCTGGTCCGTCGTCCACGCGTCCGACTCCGCGAAGACCGCGCTGCCGCAGCGGGTGCAATGGTGGAAGGTCATCATCCGGTCCCCCCACTGGTAGGCGGCCAGACTTTCCGGGGTCAGGGCGAACTCGACCTCGCCGGGCGCATAGTAGGCCGCCACGGTGCCGCGCTTGGTGCAGGTGGAGCAGTTGCACTCGGTCACCGTCTCCGGCGCCGGCGCCGCGAACTTCTGCGCCCCGCAGTGGCAGCTTCCCGTCAGCCGCGCGGTCATCCGCCGACCCGCTCGATCAAGGCCTGCGCCGCCGCCGGATTGCGCACCTTGGCCCCGGCGATGAAGTAGGCGAAGACATCGCCCCGCTCAGCCCAGGCCTTCGCCCGCGCCGCGACGGCGTCCAGTTCGGCCGCGGTCATCCCCGTCGGCTCGTCCTCGCGGCTGGACATCAGCCGGGCATAGGTGAAGTCCGCCGTCGGCTGGTCGATCCTCGGCCATTCCGGAGCCTCGTCGTCCTCGGCGTAGACGATGGCGGCGCCGTATTTCGCCGCCAGATCGTAGAACTGCGGCGTGTCGAAACTGGCGTTGCGCACCTCCAGCGCGTGGCGCAGCCGCAGCCCGTCCTTCTCCTTCGGCAGCAGCTTCAGGAAGCCTTCGAAATCCTCCGGGTCGAACTTCTTCGTGCCCATGAACTGCCAGTTGATCGGCCCCAGCTTGTCGCCCAGCGCGGTCAGCCCCTGGTCGAGGAAGCGGCCCATCGACTCGCCCATGTCCGACAGCACCTTGCGGTTGGTGCAGTAGCGGCTGGCCTTGACCGAGAAGACGAAGCCGTCGGGCGTCTCGTCCCGCCACTTCGTCCAGCTGTCCGGCTTGAAGGTCGAATAGTAGGTGCCGTTGATCTCGATGGACGTCAGCGCCCGGGAGGCGAACTCCAGTTCCTTCTTCTGGCTCAGCTTCTCCGGATAGAAGACGCCCCGCCACGGCTCGTAGGTCCAGCCGCCGACGCCGACGCGGATGGGGTGGGTCATCAAAGCTCCTCCTCGGGCAGGGCCATCCGCACGTGAGCATGGTCGCAGCCACGGTCAAGCCCGTGGAGAGGGAGGTCAAAACCTTCCCTTTACGTGCACGTAAAGATCGGCTTATCTGGTCCTCATGGCCTCCGCCGACGAACATCGCACCTATTCGATCCGCCAGTTGTGCCGCGAATTCGGCGCGACCGCGCGGGCGCTGCGCTTCTACGAGGACAAGGGGCTGCTGAACCCGGCCCGCAAGGGGCAGACGCGGGTCTATGACGCGCGCGACCGGGCCCGCCTGAAGCTGATCCTCCGCGGCCGCCGCATCGGCTTCAGCCTGCAGGAGATCCAGGAGATGCTGGATCTCTACGATCACGAGAATCACAACGCCCACCAGATGGCCGTCGCCCTGCGCCGTCACCGGGCCCAGATCGCGGCCCTGAAGCAGCAGCGCGAGGACCTGGACGCCGCCATCGAGACGGCCGAGGAAGCCTGCGCCGTGATGGAGCGCAAGCTCGCCGAGCATCGGCCCGACCTGCTGCCGGGCGCCGAGGAGTACGCCTCGCTGCTGCGCGAGCGACTGAACCCCGAGCACACCCACCAGCCCTTCAAAGCGAGAGCGTAGTCCATGGCCTACAAGGCGCCCGTCCGCGACCTGACCTTCGTGCTGAACGAAGTGCTGGAGATCGACCGCTACTCCAACCAGCCCGGCTTCGCCGAGGTGTCGTCGGAGCTGGTCGGCCAGATCCTCGAGGAGGGGGCCAGGTTCGCCGAAGAGGTGATCGCGCCGCTCAACCGGACGGGCGATCTGGAAGGCTGCAAGTGGGACGACGGCGAGGTGACCGGCCCGACCGGCTGGAAGGAAGCCTACCACCAGATGGTGGAGGCCGGCTGGCCGAGCCTGACCTGCGACCCCGAGTACGGCGGCCAGGGCCTGCCCGCCATCGTCGGCATGGCCTTCGGCCAGTTCACCGCCGCCGCCTCGCCCGCCTTCTCGATGTACCCCGGCCTGACCCACGGCTGCTACGAGGGCCTGCACGCCAACGGGTCGGCCGAGCAGAAGGCGATGTACCTGCCGAAGCTCGCCAGCGGCGAGTGGGGCGGGACCATGAACCTGACCGAGCCGCAGTGCGGCACCGACCTCGGCCTGATCCGCACCAAGGCCACGCCCAACGCCGACGGCAGCTACAGCATCACCGGCCAGAAGATCTGGATCAGCTCCGGCGAGCACGACTTCACCGACAACATCATCCACCTGGTGCTGGCCCGCATCGAGGGCGCGCCGGCGGGGATCAAGGGCATCAGCCTGTTCGTGGTGCCGAAGTTTCTCGTCAACGAGGATGGCTCCATCGGCGAGCGCAACGGCGTTCAATGCGCCGGGCTCGAGCACAAGATGGGCATCCACGGCAACGCCACCTGCGTGATGTCCTACGAGGGCGCCAGGGGCTGGCTGGTCGGGACCGAGAACAAGGGCATGGCTGCGATGTTCGTCATGATGAACGAGGCCCGCCTCGGCACCGGCCTGCAGGGGCTGGCCATCGGCACGGCGGCCTACCAGGCGGCGGCGGAGTTCGCGAAGGACCGGCTGCAGGGCCGTTCGCTGACCGGGCCCAAGAACCCGGACGGCCCGGCCGACCCGATCATCGTCCACCCGGACGTGCGCCGCATGCTGATGGAGGCCCGCGCCATCGTCGAGGGCGGTCAGGCCTTCATCCTGTGGACCGCCCTGCAGGCCGACCTGCAGCGGTCGGAGGATGAAGCGGTCTCGACGAAGGCGCGCGACTACATGGGGCTGATCACGCCGGTGCTGAAGGCGTATCTGACCGATCGCGGCTTCCACGCCGCCTCGCTGGCCATGCAGGTGCACGGCGGTTCGGGCTACACCGAACACTTCCCGGCCTCGCAGTACCTGCGCGATGCGCGCATCACCATGATCTACGAGGGCGCCAACGGCATCCAGGCGCTGGACCTTGTCGGCCGCAAGCTGCCGGCCAACGGCGGCCGTGCGATCATGACCTGGTTCAGCGAGATCGATGCCTTCGTCAGCGAGCACGGCGGCGAAGGCCCGAACAAGGCCTTCGTCGATGGTCTGGCCGACGCCAAGAAGAAGCTGCAGGAGGCCACCATGTGGCTGATGCAGAACGGCATGCAGAACCCGGACAACGCCGGCGCGGCCTCGACCGACTACCTGCACATCTTCGGACTGACGGCGCTGGCCTATATGTGGGCCCAGATGGCCATAGCGGCGCAGAAGGCGATCGACGGCGGTTCGGACGACCCGTTCTACACCAACAAGATCGCCACCGGCCGCTACTTCATCGAGCGCATGCTGCCCGACGCCGGCGCCCACCTGGCCAAGCTGAAGACCGGCGCCGAGGTGCTGATGACCCTGCCGGCCGAGGCGTTCTGAGCATGAACGTCCTCAACGCGCCCGACCCAGCCTTCATGCAGGAAGAGGAGATCACCCTCTTCTCCGACAGCGTCGGCAAGTGGATCGACGAACACGCGCCGCCGGAGAAGATGGCGCAGTGGATCGCCGAGTCCTTGGTGCCGCGCAGCCTGTGGAACGACGCCGGCGAGGCGGGGCTGCTGGGCATCTCCATGCCCGAGGCCGACGGCGGCATGGGCGGCGACTACCGGCACGAGGTCGTGCTGATGCGCCAGCTCGGCTGGAAGGGCGCGGACCACTTCGGCATCTCGCTGCACAATGCGATCGTGATGCCCTACATCTGGCACTACGGCACCGAGGAGCAGAAGGCGCGCTGGCTGCCGCGCCTGCAGTCCGGCGAGTTGGTCGGGGCCATCGCCATGACCGAGCCCGGCGCCGGCTCCGACCTGCAGGGGGTGAAGACCACCGCCCGCAAGGAGGGGAACCAGTACGTCGTCAACGGCTCCAAGACCTTCATCACCAACGGCCAGCTGGCCAACTTCATCATCGTGGTGGCCAAGACCGATCCGAGCGAAGGAGCCAAGGGCACCAGCCTGATCGTGGTCGAGACCGACGGCGCGGAAGGCTTCGAGCGCGGCCGCAACCTGCACAAGATCGGCATGGAGGCCAACGACACCTCCGAGCTGTTCTTCAACGAGGTGAAGGTCCCCGGCGAGAACATCATCGGCGGCGGCGAGGGCCAGGGCTTCATCCAGCTGATGCAGCAGCTGCCGCAGGAGCGGCTGAACATCGCGGTCCAGGGCGTGGCCGCGGCGGAGCGGGGCCTTCAGGCGACGCTGGACTACGTCAAGGAGCGCAAGGCTTTCGGCAAGCGCATCCTCGATTTCCAGAACACCCAGTTCAAGCTGGCCGAGGTGAAGACCAAGCTGACGGTGGCCAAGGTCTTCGTCGACCACTGCATCGAGCGCCACCTGAAGGGCGAGCTCGACGCGGCCACCGCCTCGATGGCCAAATACTGGGTCACCGACATCCAGGGCGAGACCATCGACGAGATGCTGCAGCTGTTCGGCGGCTACGGCTACATGACCGAGTACCCGATCGCCCAGCTGTACAAGGACGCCCGCGTGCAGCGGATCTACGGCGGGACCAACGAGATCATGAAGCTCTTGATCGCGCGCACCCTCTGAGCCCACACAGCGGGGCATGATCCGTCTCCACATCCCCCAGCCCCTGTCCGTCGGCGCCGCCCTCGCGCCGACGCTCGATCAGTCACGCTACCTGACCCAGGTGATGCGGCTGAAGGCGGGCGACCCGCTGCTGGTGTTCAACGGCGCCGACGGCGAGTGGCGCTGCGTGGTCGCAGAGGCCCTCAAGAAGGGCGTGGTGCTGCGGGCCGAGGCGCAGGTTCGTGCGCAGGTCACGCCCCCGGACGTGCACCTGCTGATCGCCACGGTGAAGAAGTCGGCGCTGGAGTTCGCGGTCGAGAAGGCGACCGAGCTGGGGGCGGCCCGGATCGGGCTGGTGATGACGGCGCGGACCCAGCCGCAGCATGTGCGCATGGACCGGCTGGAGGCCATCGCCGAGGAGAGCGCCGAGCAGACCGGACGGCTGGACGTGCCGCCGGTCGAGGCGCCGCGGAAGCTGACGGAGGTGCTGGACGGCTGGGACCCGTCGCGGCGGCTGATGTTCTGCGACGAGACCGGCGGTGAACCCGCGCTCAAGGCGCTGGGCGAGGCTGGTGGTGGTTCGTGGGCGATCCTGATCGGTCCGGAGGGCGGCTTTTCGCCCGAGGAGCGCGAGCGGTTGCGCGGCTTGCCGTTCACCACCGCGGTTTCGCTGGGGCCGCGGGTGCTGCGGGCTGACACGGCGGCGACCACGGCCCTGACCCTGTGGCAGGCGGCGGTGGGCGACTGGGAACGATAGCCTCAAGCCGGGCTTATCGATGCCGCCGCAGAATGGGGCTTGAGCGGACCGCCCGGCCCGCCCATCTAGCGGCGACACGAGGGGCTGAAGAGAACACCATGGCCGACGCCGCGCCGCTTACCCGGGACGACCTGATCGGCGCCATGGCGAAGGGGATCAAGCCCCGCGACCAGTGGCGCATCGGCGCCGAGCACGAGAAATTCGGCTTCGACAAGTCGACCCTTCGCCGGCCCGCCTACGAGGGCGACAACGGCATCAAGGCCATGCTCGAGGGGCTGCAGCGTTTCGGCTGGAGCCCCGTCAACGAGGGCGACCACGTCATAGCCCTCGAGCGAACGAACGACGAGGGCTTCACCGCCTCGATCAGCCTCGAGCCCGGCGGCCAGTTCGAGCTCTCTGGCGCGCCGCTGAAGGACATCCACGAGATCTGCGACGAGACCGGCCGCCACCTCGTCGAGGTCAAGCAGGTCGCCGACCAGCTGAACCTCGGCTTCCTCGGCGTCGGCTTCGACCCCCTGTGGCGGCGCGAGGACGTGCCGGTCATGCCCAAGGGCCGCTACGACATCATGCGCGCCTACATGCCGAAGAAGGGCAGGCTGGGCCTCGACATGATGCTGCGCACCTGCACCATCCAGGCCAACCTCGACTTCGACAGCGAGGCCGACATGGTGCTGAAGTTCCGCACCTCGCTGGCCCTGCAGCCGATCGCCACCGCCCTGTTCGCCAACAGCCCGTTTACGGAAGGCAAGCCCAACGGCTTCCTGACCGCCCGCGCCAACGTCTGGACCGACACCGACCCCGACCGCACCGGCATGCTGGACTTCGTCTTCGAGGATGGCTTCGGCTTCGAGCGTTACGCCGACTATGCGCTCGACACGCCCATGTATTTCGCCAAGCGGGGCGAGCGCTACGTCGACCTGTCGGGCCAGTCGTTCCGGGCCTTCATGGACGGGCGGCTGGACGCCCTGCCGGGCGACCGGGCGACGAAGAAGGACTGGGCCGATCACCTGACCACCCTGTTTCCCGAGGTGCGGCTGAAGCAGTACCTCGAGATGCGCGGGGCCGATGGCGGGCCGTGGAGCCGGATCTGCGCCCTGCCCGCCCTCTGGGCCGGGGTGCTGTACGACGCGCCGTCGCTGGCGGCGGCCTGGGACCTGGTCAAGGACTGGGATATCGCCGACCACGAGCGCCTGCGCCGCGACGTCACCCGGCTGGGGCTGAAGGCCGAGGTGGCCGGCCGGACCGTGCAGGATGTGGCGAAGGACATGGTCCACATCGCGCGAGACGGTCTGAAGAACCGCGCCCGCTTCTCGGGCGGCATGGTCGACGAGCGCGGCTACCTGTCCGAGCTGGAGGATATCGCTGACAGCGGGATCACCCCGGCGGATCGCTTGCTGGAGTTGTATCACGGCGACTGGGGCGGCGACATCGACCGGCTGTACCGCGACTTCGCCTATTGATGACGGCAATGCGGCCTTAACCGACCCGTGCTATCGCTGGGTTCGGCCACGGGGAGGGGCGATCACCAGCATGAGTTGCAGCGCGCCGACGGCCCTGTGCGAAGTCGCCGGCGTCCCCGCGGCGGGCGACGAGGCCGACCTCGCGCGCTTCTTCGACGTCTCGCTGGATCTGATGGTCATTCGCGACCTTGCGGGACGGATCGTCCGGGTCAGCCAGTCCTGGAGAACCGCTCTGGGATATGCGCCTGACGAGCTGCGCGGGACCGTGCTGCTCGACCTGGTCCACCCCGACGACCTTCCGGCCACTCTGGAAAGCGTTGTCGAGGTCGAAAACCGGAAAGCCGGCGACCCTGTGGTGGGCCAGATCAACCGTTACCGGCACAAGGACGGCCACTACCGGACCCTGGAGTGGCGAGCCCGGCGGTTCGGCGATCGCATCTTCGGCGTGGCGCGGGACGTGACCGACCGCGTCGCCGCCGAGCAGGCGCTGCGTGACGCCAAGGCCGCGGCCGAGGCGGCCAATCGCGCCAAGTCGGACTTCCTCGCCAACATGAGTCACGAGATCCGCACGCCTCTGAACGGCGTGATCGGCATCGTCGACGCCCTCTCACGCACCGACCTGACGCATCACCAGCTGGAGATGGTCGAATTGATCCGCAGTTCGGGAACGACGCTGGAGCGGTTGGTGTCGGACATCCTCGACGTCTCCAAGATCGAGGCCGGGCAACTGACCCTCGAGAGCCGGCCGTTCGACCTGGAGGAGGCGCTGGAGCCGCTGGCCCTGATGCGCGTCCGCGCCGAGGACAAGGGTCTGGCCTTCAACGTCCGACGGTCGCCCGAGGCGCGCGGCGTCTTCGTCGGGGACAGCACGAGGATACGGCAGGTGCTCGGCAACCTGCTTTCGAACGCCGTCAAATTCACCGCGAAGGGCTCCGTTTCGGTGAGCGTCGAGGTCTGGTCCGACGATCCGGAGGGCCGGGGCGACGCGCACCGACTGGCTTTCACGGTCGAGGACACCGGCGTCGGCTTCGGCTCGGCCCATGCCGCGCGCCTGTTCGACCGTTTCAATCAGGCCGACAGCACGATCACCCGCCGTTTCGGCGGAACCGGCCTTGGCCTGTCAATCTGCCGCTCCCTCGTCGAGATGATGGAGGGTGAGATCGAGGCGCGCTCGACGCCGGGGGCCGGCAGCCGGTTCCGGTTCGTCCTGCCGCTGCGCCGCGCCTCGAGCCTGGCCGACTACGACGCGCGGGAGTCCGCTTCTGCAACCCCCGCGACGACCGACACGACCCGCGCCTTGCGGGTCTTGCTGGCCGAGGATCATCCGACCAATCAGCGCGTGGTTCAGCTGATCCTTTCCAGCCAGGGCGCCGAGGTGATCGTCACCGGCGACGGGGCCGAGGCCCTGGCGGCGTTCGAGGCCGACGTCTTCGACGTGGTGCTGATGGACATGCAGATGCCGGTCATGGACGGGCTCACCGCCACCCGCGCGATCCGCGATCTGGAGGCTGCGACCCCCGGCCGGGTGCGGACGCCGGTGGTGATGCTGAGCGCCAACGCCATGCCCGAACACCGGGCAGAATCATTGACGGCGGGTGCCGACCTCCATGTGCCCAAGCCGGTCACGGCCGCCAGCCTGCTCGCCGGCATCGCGGCCGTGACCGGGGCCGCCGCCTGAGTCGTCAGGCCGCGGCGGCGTTGCAGCGGGCCAGTTCCTCGTCGGTCAGGGCGACGCCGTCCCGCTCGTAGCGGGTCACGGGCCCGAAGCGGGCGACGAAACGACGGCATTCCCGCAGAACCGGCTGCGAGGCGCCGGGGCCGCGCGCGACGCAGGCGCCGTCGGAGCCGCAGAACCACGACCGGCCGTCGAGGACGACCCGTCGCGCCTCGCCCGGGTCGGCCAGGGTGGCGGCGGCGTCGAGGACCGCCGGCTGGGGAATGGGTTGGGCGACGGTCAGGGCCGCCGAAAGCAGGGACACGAGAAGCATCTTGGCTCTCCATGGGCTGGTCAGGGCGGTCGGATCGTGCGAAAGTGACCGACCGTGCGCATAGAGGTGACCGAACGGTCACTTCGAGTCAATCGAAAAGTGGCCGTATGGTCACTTTCTGGGAGTCGTCTCATGCCGCCCAAGGGCGCCGCCACCCATGCCCGTCTGGTCGACGAGGCCATGGCCCAGGTCACGGTTCGCGGACTGGCGGCGGTCAGTCTGCAGGACGTCGCCGGCGCCGCGGGGGTGTCGAAGAGCGCCGTCCTGAAGCATTTCCAGTCCAAGGAGGCCCTGCAGACCGAAGTCGTGGACGCCATGATCGAGCGGTTCACCGAGGCGGTGTGGCGGCCGGCGGAGCCGCTGGCCCCGGGCCGCGATCGGCTGGACCGGATTTTCCAGGGCGAACTGGACTGGATCGACGGCGAGGACCGTCCGGGCGGCTGCCCGCTGAAGGCGGCGGCGATGGAACTGGATGATCAGCCCGGGCCCCTCCGCGACACGCTGAAAGCCAGTCAGGTGCGCTGGGCCAAGGTGCTGAAGCGCGAGTTCCGCGCGCTGCGGCCCGAGGCCGACGAGGCCGCGCTCGAGGTTCTGGTCTTCCAGTTCAAGGGCATCGTGCTGGCCTACAGCCACTCGCGTCGCCTGCTCGACGACTCCACAGCCCGCGCCCAGGCCACGGCGGCCTATCGGATGCTTGTCGGCTGAGGGCCGGCTCCGGCCGGCCGCGGGCCTAGGGTCGGACTTCCCGGGCGCGCAGCCACACCACCGGGGCGGTGATGGCGATCAGCGCCAGATTGGTCAGGGCCAGCCCGCCCTCGAGGGCGACGCCGTGAACGGCGAGCATGATGACTTCCAGCGCCAGCAGACCGCTTGCAGCCACCACCAGCAACGGCCGGCCATGCTTCCACGACACCAGCGGCGCCAGCAGAAGCACCGCCAGGATGATCTCGGCGAGGCCGAGCCCGCGCACCATGTTCTCGGGCGCGAACGCGGGCCAGCGCATCAACTCGACGAGATTGACCATCGGCTCCGACAGCTTGGCGTAGCCGGCGGCGATGAAGAACATCGCCAGCCAGCCCTGCAGCGTCCAGAGCGTCAGATTGCGATAGCTGGCGTTCAGCCGCGAGCGGGCGGGGGTGAGGACCTGGGAAGTCATTGTGTTCGACGCCCGGGGAGGGGCGCTCTTTTGATTGGTAACAGTTGCGATGTCGGATCGGACCATCCGTTCCGCAAGGGCGCGAAGCGAGACCGTAACCATCCGTGACCGCCTTCTGCGCGCGCCCCACGGCCAAAGCGTGGCCGTATTCATAATTCCCTGTAATGCGGCGCCCGTTTCGGGCGTCTTAAGATCGCGGTCGGCGGAGAACGGAGCGGGGCAGGGCACTGGCTAGGGTCCGGAGGACGCCGGTCGTTTCCCCGGCCCTTCATCTATGGCGCCACCCTGCCGCCACCCCGCTGTCAGCAGCCGGTCAGGTCCCACGCGGCGCGGGTCGATTCCAGCCGCGCCAGCTTGGCGTGGAACGGCCCCCAGTCGTCATTGGCGTCGATGGCGGCCCAGATCGCCTCGACCTCGTCGATCAGCAGCTCCTCGGGCTCGGCGCTGGCGAAGACCGGATGCTCCAGTCGCTCGGGTCGCTCTGGGTCGTGCTCGAACAGGGCGAAGCGGAAGGCGTGGAAGGCTTCGCCCTGGTAGACCTTCGCGCGGGGACCGCCCAGCGCCCGGGCCGACGAGGCGAAGCCGCCGAACCAGTCGAAGAACAGCGGCTCCCAGCGCAGCGCCTCGCCGCCCTCGCGCAGCAGGGCCAGGGTCGTGTCCAGCAGCCGCTGGTCCGCCGCCTCGCCCAGGCTGCGCACGCCCAGCCGGGCCAGGAACGCGATCCTCAGCTCGCGGATGTAGGTCGGGCCGAAGCCGTTCAGCGCGTCCGTCAGGAGCTCGGCGTCGGCGATCAGCTTCAGCGCCCCGCCGAGCTGGGTGAGGGCCCAGAACACCGCCTCCGGCTGGCGGGCGAAGGCGTAGAGGCCGAACTGGTCGAAATAGGCCGCCGTGAAACCCGGCTCGTACCGCGGAAGGAACCGCCACGGCCCGTAGTCGAAGCTCTCGCCGCTGACGTTGAGATTGTCGGTGTTCAGCACCCCGTGCACGAACCCCGCCGCGATCCACCTGGCCGCCAGCCGCGCCGAAGCCTCGACCACGGCCCGCAGGAACCCGGGGACATCCCCGGTCGCCACCCGGGGGTGATAGAGCGCCCGAGCATGCTCGACCATGACCTCGATCATGTCCGGGCGCCCGATGTAGGCCGCCCTCTGGAAAGTCCCGAAGCGGACGTGGCTGTGGGACAGCCGCACCAGCACTGCGGAACGGGTGGGGGAGGGCTCGTCGCCCCGCTCCAGCGCCTCGCCGGTCTCGATCAGCGAGAAGGCGCGGCTGGTCGGAACGCCCAGCGTCTCCAGCATTTCTGCGGCCAGCACCTCCCGCACCCCGCCCTTGAGCGTCAGGCGGCCGTCGCCGCCGCGCGACCACGGCGTCTGGCCGGATCCCTTGGTGCCGAGGTCCAGCAGGCGTCCGTCGTCCGCCCGCAGCTGCGCCGCCAGAAAGCCGCGGCCGTCGCCCAGGTCCGGGTTGTAGGTCCTGAACTGGTGGCCGTGATAGCGCATGGCGACCGGCCCCGGCTGACCCGCCAGGGGCTCGAACCGCGCGAAATGGGCGATCCATTCCTCGTCCGTGAGCGTCCCCAGCCCCACCGTCGCCGCGGCCCGGTCATTGCGGCGTCGAAGGATCGTCTGCGGGAACGCCGCCGGCCGGACGGCGTCGCCGTAGTCCTCGCCGAGATCGAAGAATCGCGGCTCGGGACGGTAGGCTGAGGAAGGGGGCATGCCGGCCAGATGCGGTCTCCGGCGCGCAAGGGCAACCGCCTCGACGGACTTTCCGCCGCTTGAACCCGCGCCCGCCCGACCGTTATATGCCCGCAGACATCAGGCCGCCCGCCGTTTCCGGCGCTGTTCGGCCAGGCCGGCGTCCGCCTGTGCGGGCGAACCCGGTCCGGCGCCCGTCGATAACCTGGCGCCACGACAGTCCCAACCGAACCTTCGGAGGCCGCCGTGGCGCGCAAGATCACCCTCGATTTCCTCAAGACCGAGGCCGCCTCGGGCGTCGTGCTGGGCCTCGCCGCCCTGTTGGCCCTGATCGTGGCCAATTCGCCCCTCTCGCCGGCCTATTACGCCTGGCTGAAGAGCGAGCACATGCTCCAGATCGGACCGCTGGTGCTCGAGCTCTCGATCTCCGAGTGGATCAAGGAAGGCCTGATGGCGATCTTCTTCCTCGTGGTGGGGCTGGAGATCAAATTCGAGATTCTCAAGGGCGAGCTCAGCGATCCTAAAAAGCTGGCGACGCCCGTCCTGGCCGCGGCCGGCGGCATGGTGGCCCCGGCGCTGGTCTATCTGGCGGTGTCCGGCGCCGCCGGCGGTCCCCACGGCGGCTGGCCCATCCCGCTCGCCACCGACATCGCCTTCGCCCTCGCGGTCTTCGCCGTCGTCGCTCGCCGCCTGCCGTCGTCGTTGCGGGTCTTCCTGCTGACCCTCGCCATCGTCGACGACCTCGGGGCCATCGCCCTGATCGCGGCGTTGTTCTCCAGCGGCGTGAGCTGGATGCCCCTGCTGTGGATCGCCGGCCTGCTGCTGGCGGCCGGAATCCTCGGCCGGCTGGGCAAGGTCCCCTCGCCCTTCTGGGTGCTGGGCTTCGGGCTGGTCTGGTACCTGACAGTGCTTTCCGGCCTGTCGACCTCGCTCACCGCAGTGGCCTTCGCCGCCATCGTGCCCGTCGACCGCCGCCGCAGCGACGGCCAGAGCCCGCTGCGCGAGGCCATGCACGACCTGCACCCCTACGTCGCCTTTCTGGTCTTGCCGCTGTTCGCCTTCGCCAAGGCGGGCGTGAGCTTCGGCGGCCTGTCGCTGGAGCAGGCCTTCGCCCCGCTGGTCATAGGCATCGCCCTCGGCCTCTTCATCGGAAAGCAGGTCGGGGTGTTCGGAGCGGCCTGGCTGGCTTCGGCGCTGAAGATCGGCCGCCGTCCCGGCGGTGCGACCTGGCTCGAGCTGTACGGCGTCAGCCTGCTGTGCGGCGTGGGCTTCACCATGAGCCTGTTTATCGGCGTCCTCGCCTTCCCCGGGGCCGTGGATTCGCCGCAGCAGATCGAGGTCAAGCTGGGCGTGCTCGGCGGCTCGCTTCTGTCGGCCGTCGCGGGGGCCGCCGTGCTGGCGGTTGCTGGGCGCCGGCGCAAGGAATCGGTCGGGGAGGAGCCGGATACTGACCGTTAGGGGGTGAATATTGACCTAACGTCATCGATTTCTGTCGCTTTTGCGTCACAGTCCCGGTCGCGGCGCGGCTGAATTGCGGCGCCTGCCGCCCTCGATACTTGTCGCGGAGTCCGGCATGGCTTACCCCGAATGCTGGAGTTTCCGCGCTCCGCAAGAAGAGCGCGGCCAGGGATCAGGAAACGCCGCGGGCGTCCCGGACCGTTCGGGAAACCCCGGCCATGTCGGGGAGCGACCATGCGCCTTACCAACCTTCTTCGCACCACCGTGTCGGCGGCTGTCGTCGGCGCCGTGGCCTTCGGCTTCGCGGGCGCCGCCTCGGCCCAGGACGCCGACCAGGACCGCGCCACCACCGTCGACGACATCATCGTCACGGCGCAGAAGCGCGAGCAGAACCTTCAGGACGTGCCGATCGTGGTCACCAGCCTGTCGGAAGAGGTGCTCGAGGACGCCGGCGTCCGCGACATCAAGGACCTCCAGATCCTGACCCCCGGCATGACCGTGACCTCGACCTCGTCCGAGGCGTCGACCACGGCGCGCATCCGCGGCGTCGGCACGGTCGGCGACAACCCGGGCCTCGAGAGCTCGGTCGGCGTGGTCATCGACGGCGTCTACCGCTCACGCAACTCGGTCGGTTTCGGCGACCTTGGCGAGCTGCAGCGGATCGAGGTGCTGAAGGGGCCGCAGGGCACCCTGTTCGGCAAGAACACCTCGGCCGGCGTCATCAACATCATCACCGAGGCCCCGTCGTTCACGCCCGGCTACAACGCCGAACTGACCGTCGGCAACTACGGCGCCATCGCCGCCTCGGGCTCGGTCACCGGCCCGATCACCGACACCCTGGCCTTCCGCCTCTACGCCGGCCGCCGCCTGCGCGACGGCTTCATGGACATCGACACCGGTGACGGCCCGCGGGAAGAAACCGACGACAACAACCAGGACTTCGGCACCGTCCGCGGCCAGCTGCTTTGGCTGCCCAACGACAACACCTCGGTCCGCTTCATCGCCGACTATTCGTCGCGCGACGAATACTGCTGCGTCGGCACCCAGATCCGCACCGGCCCGACCTATCCCTTCGTCGACATGCTGTCGGCCGGCCCGGGCCAGCGCCCGCCGGCGCCCGGTTTCGGCATGCTGCCGTTCGAACGCACCGCCTACGCCAACCGCGGCAGCGGCCAGGAGGTCGAGGACAAGGGCTGGTCGGTCGAGGCCAACTTCGACATGCCGGGCTTCCTTGGCGGCTCGACCCTGACCTCGGTTTCGTCGTGGCGTAAGTGGTCGTCCAGCCTCGGTCAGGACATCGATTTCACCGGCGCCGACATCGCCTACCGCGAACAGGACGGCGACTACGGCTTCATCGTCGAGAACGCCACCCAGGAGTTCCGCCTCGCCGGATCCACCGACACCCTCGACTGGCTCGTCGGCGCCTTCGTCACCCAGGAAGACATCAACCGCACCGACAGCTGGTATTTCGGCGCCGACTACACGCCGTTCCTGTCGCTGCTGCTCAGCGCCCGCCTGAACGCGGCCAACCCGGCCCTGCCGATCAGCCCGAACACCATCGGCTGCTACACCCTGCCGGGCCAGACCCCGGTCGGCTTCGGCACCTGCCTGGCCACCGGCGGCGCCGTCGGCGGCGGCGGCCCCGGCTTCACCGTCGGACAGGGCTTCGAGGACGAGTACGATCAGGGTTCGACCTCGTTCGCCCTGTTCACGAACAACACCTGGCACGTCACCGACGCCTTCGACCTGACCGTCGGCCTGCGCTACACCATGGACGAGAAGACGCTCCGCGGGACGCAGCAGAACACCAACGGCAACGGCACGACCTGCGGCCTGGCCCTCAGCAACGCCGGTTCGATCGGCGCGGTTCTCGGCGCGGGCAATGCGGCCACTGTCCTCGGCAACTTCTGTCTCCCGTGGTCGAACATCGCCTTCAACAACCGCGTCGTGAACGAGAAGTTCGACGACAGCGAGCTCAGCGGGACGATCAAGGCGTCGTACCGGATCAACCCGTCGATCCTGACCTATCTGTCCTACGCCCGCGGCTACAAGAGCTTCGGCTACAACCTCGACCGCGTGCAGGCGGGGATCACCCCGACCGCCTCGACCCTGTTCCCGTCGGAGGTCGTGGACAGCTACGAGGCCGGCGTGAAGATGACGCTGCTGGACCGCACCCTGCTGCTGAACGCCACCTACTTCGACCAGACGTTCAACGACTTCCAGCTCAACACCTTCCTCGGCACCGCCTTCGTGGTGGAATCGATCCCCGAGCTGACCTCGCGCGGCGTCGACGCCGACTTCCTCTGGTTCTCGCCCATCGAGGGCCTGACCTTCCAGGGCGGCGTCACCTGGACCGAGGCCGAGTACGGGAACTTCACCGCAGCCGACCTCGCCACCCCGGGCAACTTCCCGCAGCTGTCGCTGCTGCCGGGCAACACGGCCTCGTTCGCCCCTGAATGGTCGGGCACGCTGTCGATCAACTACGACCGCAACATCGGCGACAACCTGCGCACGGGCTTCAGCCTCGCCGGCAAGTACATGAGCGACTACAACACCGGCTCTGACCTCATCCCCTTCAAGCAGCAGGACGCGTTCACCACCCTGAACGGCCGCTTCCTGGTCGGCAGCGCGGATGAACGCTGGACCATGGAGTTCTGGGTCCAGACCCTGACCGACGAGGAGTACATCCAGGTCGCCTACAACGCCCCGCTGCAGGGTTCGGCGTTCCAGTCCACCGTCCAGCCGAACGGCACCTTCTACAACCCTGCGCTGGACACCCAGACCTACGACGCCTTCCTCGGCGCCCCGCGCACCTACGGAGCGACCCTGCGCATCCAGTACTGATCGCCGCCGCACGGCGAAACGAATGAACCGGCCGGGGGCGACCCCGGCCGGTCTTTTATTGCCGGTAGTCTCCCGGACCGGGCCATGGAGCGGTCCGGGGCCGTCCGGATCGCTTCAGCCGGCGGGGCCCCGGACGGTCCGCCGCGCCCCGCACAGGTCGCAGAACTCCCGGTTCGGGGCGCTCCGGTCAGGCCGCCAGCGATGGCGGCGGCACTTCAATTTCCTGACGATCCTGCGAAGCCAGCGCAACGACTCATTCTCCACTGTTCGGCCGCCTGAGTGCCTGATCCCGGCGGGCAGGACGCTGTGACGGACCGCCGCGCAGCCATGAAAAAGCCCTCGCCGAGAACGACGAGGGCTTTCACTGTCCCGTCA
>JAEYUE010000312.1 GCA_023433655.1 Pseudomonadota bacterium
TCATCGCCCCGGACGACCCCGGCCTGCTGCGCTGAACGGCTACGGAGTCCGCGCCGGGCGCGTCGCACAGAACAGCGACACGATCTGGCCGGCGCCGAAGGCCAACTAGAGCACGTGCTCTAGAAGACGGTTCGACCAGCCCGGGGAGGTGCGACCGCCCCCGGGCGGCCGTTCAGACCGTCCCGGGGCCACCGTTCTGGACCTGGCCGCCCTCAGGGTGGGCGTCCGTCCCGAAGATCTGCACCAGCTCGGCCTCGGCGGCCACGACGCCGGACAGCCGGCGCACGCCCTCGCGGATGCGCTCGGGGGTCGGGTAGCAGAACGACAGCCGCATGTGGTCCGAGCCCTGCCCGTCGGCGTAGAACGCGGTGCCCGACACGTAGGCGACCAGCGCGGTGACGGCGCGGGGCAGCATCGCGCGGGCGTCGATCCCGTAGGGCAGCTTGACCCAGGTGTAGAAGCCGCCCTTCGGGACGGTCCAGGTGGCCTCGGGGATGTACTCGGCCAGCGCGCCGACCATGGCGTCGCGACGCTCCCGGTACATCTCGCGGTAGGCCTTGATCTGGCCACGCCAGTCGTGGTTCGTGAGGTAGGTCGAGACCGCCAGCTGCGACGCGTTCGACGGGCACAGGAAGGCCGACTCGCTCGCGAGGACGAGCTTCTCGCGGATCCCGGGAGGCGCGACCGCCCACCCGACGCGGTACCCCGGCGCGAACGTCTTGGAGAACGAGCCGAGGTAGACGACCCCGGTCTCGTCCATCGCCCGCATGGCGGGGTAGGGCTCGCCCTCGAAGCCGAGGAGACCGTACGGGTTGTCCTCGACCACCAGGACGTTGTGGCGTCGCGCGATCTCGAGGACGCGCGGGCGCCGCTCGGGCGAGAGCGTCACGCCCGCCGGGTTGTGGAAGTTCGGCACCGTGTAGAGCAGCTTGGCCGCGCGGCCCTCGGACTCGAGCCGCGTGAGGGTCTCCTCGAGCGCCTCGGGGACGAGGCCGTCCTCGTCGAGGGGCACGTGCACGACGTCGGCCTGGTAGGAGCGGAACACCCCGAGCGCGCCGACGTAGGACGGCGCCTCCGCGACGATCACGTCCCCGGGGTTCACGAAGAGCCGGGTCACAAGATCCAGCGCTTGTTGCGAACCGGTCGTCACGACGACGTCGTCCGGGTGCGCGTGGATGTGCTCCATCCGCATGATCTCGAGGATCTGCTCGCGCAGGGTCTCGTCGCCCTGGCCGGCTCCGTACTGGAGCGCCGTCGTGCCGCGCTTGAGGACGAGCTCGTGCGCCGACTCGGCGAGCGCCTCGAGCGGCAGACCCTCGAGGTAGGGCATGCCGCCGGCGAGCGAGACCACCTCGGGCCGGTTCGCCACGGCGAACAGGGCGCGGATCTCGGACGCGCGCATGCCGTGTGTCCGGTCGGCGTACGTGTCGACCCACGGGTCGAGGCGGGTCCCGCTGACGGGCTGGGCGATGGGGGCGGCGCCACCGGTGGCAGGCGTCACCTGCCCGATCGGCTCGCCGTGCTCGGGAGTCATGGACCGAGTCTGCCACGCACCCCGGGGCACCTCGCACAGCATTCGTCCCACCGGAGCGTCGTCGTCGTCCGCATGGCGGGACGCACGAAGGCCCGTGGGGCGACTCCCACGGGCCTTCGACGCGACGGGTGGCCTCAGCCGGCCAGCACGTCCTCGATCTCGTTGACGAGCGCGGGCTTCGGCCGCGCGCCCACGATCTGCTTCACGAGCTCGCCGCCCTGGTACACGTTGAGCGTCGGGATCGAGATGATCCCGTACGCCTGCGCGATGCGCGGGTTCGCGTCGGTGTCGATCTTCGCGATCTTCACGCGTCCGGCGTAGACGTCGGAGAGCTCCTCGAGGATCGGGGCGACCTGGCGGCACGGGCCGCACCACTCCGCCCAGAAGTCGACGAGGACGGGGATGTCCGACTTCAGGACCTCCGCCTCGAACGTGTCGTCGGTGACGTGGACAGTGCTCACAGGGTCTCCTCGATCTTCTCGGGCAGGGTCGCGGGCGCCGGCGGCTCGGCCGAGTCGACGAGCGCCGCGAGGTAGTGCTGGGCGTCGAGCGCGGCGGCGCAGCCGGAGCCGGCCGCCGTGATCGCCTGACGGTAGGTGTGGTCGACGAGGTCGCCGCAGGCGAAGACCCCGGGGATGCTCGTCGCGGTCCCCCGGCGACCCTCGCCGCCCGTGAGGGCGTAGCCCTCGGCGTCGACGGCCACCTGGTCGGCCACGAGCTCGCTGCGCGGCACGTGGCCGATGGCGACGAACAGGCCGGTGGCGGGCAGCTCGCGCTCGGCGCCGGTGACCGTGTCGCGCAGCGTCACGCCGGTGACCTTGGCGTCGCCGGCGATGGCCGCGACCTCGCTGTTCCACGCGAACCGGATCTTGGGGTTCGACGTCGCGCGGTCCGCCATGACCTTCGAGGCGCGCAGCGCGTCACGACGGTGCACCACGGTCACGGTCTCCGCGAACCGGGTGAGGAAGGTCGCCTCCTCCATCGCGGAGTCGCCGCCGCCCACCACGACGACGTGCTGGCCGCGGAAGAAGAACCCGTCGCACGTCGCGCACCAGGAGACGCCGTGGCCGGACAGCCGCTTCTCCTCCGGCAGGCCGAGCTCGCGGTACGCGGAGCCCATGGCGAGGACGACGGCGCGCGTGCGGTACGTGTCGCCGCTCCCGGTGACCACGGTCTTGACCGGGCCGTCCAGCTCCAGGCTCGTGACGTCGTCGTACAGGATCTCGGCACCGAAGCGCTCCGCCTGCTTGCGCATCGTCTCCATGAGGTCCGGGCCCAGGACGCCGTCCACGAATCCGGGGAAGTTCTCGACGTCGGTGGTGTTCATGAGCGCGCCGCCGGCGGTCACGGAGCCGGCGACGACGACGGGCGCCAGGCCCGCGCGCGCCGCGTAGATCGCGGCGGTGTAGCCGGCCGGTCCTGACCCGACGATGACGAGGTCGCGGGGGGTGTCGGTCACGTTGGTCCTCACTCGGTGCGGTGCGCCTGACGGCGCGTCAGGCACAACATGCTGTGCCGTTGGCGTCAACAGATCCTAGATGTGCCATGTTCCCACGCGGGTCCGACGGCGCCGCGCGTCGCCTCAGGAGATCTGCAGCTCGAGGAGCTCGATGCGGTTCCGGCCGTCCGGCGTCTGCGGCAGCTCGGGGAACCACAGGACGATGGTCTGGGTCTCGGTGGGCGCGTCGAGCGTCAGGACGGTGTCCGAGGACAGGGGGCCTCGCGCCAGCACGTCCCCCGTGGTGGGGGTGGCGGGGTCGGTCGCACGGACCTCGACCTCGCCGCCCGTGCCGTTGACCTGGAGCCGCACCGTCGTGACCGTCGCGGGCGCCTGGAGCGTGACCGCGTACCCGACGCCCTCCTTCATGCCATACGTCGGCGAGGCGTAGGTGCGCGTGAACCAGAACGTCGTGGGGTCGCCGTCGACCGCCAGCGGCACCGCCTCGGGGTGCTCGTTGTTGTCGCCGCCCGGCGGCGGGTCGAGCATCTGGGCGCTCGCGATGACGGGGGCGGCACCCGCGGTCCCGGGGTCGGCGGGCGTCGTCGTCTCGGTCGCGTCGGGCTCGGTCGGGTCGTCGGTGGCCCCGTCGGGCGTCTCCTCGACCAGGCCGAGGCCCTCCTCGCCGCCGATCGGCGGGGCGGGCGCCGTGAGGGCGTTCCAGGCCCAGTACAGGCC
>JAEYUE010000024.1 GCA_023433655.1 Pseudomonadota bacterium
GGCAAGAAGATCCTGAACGAGTCCGGCCTTGCGATCACTGCGGCTGACGACCTTGACGATGCGGCGAAGAAAATCGTCGCAGCGATCGAAGCCTAATCTGGAAGGACCGCAAGAATGTCAATTCTCGTCAACAAAGATACCAAGGTCATCGTCCAGGGCCTGACCGGCAAGACCGGGACCTTCCACACCGAACAGGCGCTGCGCTACTACGGCACCCGCATGGTGGCCGGGGTGCACCCGAAGAAGGGCGGCGAGAACTGGCACGGGTCCGAGGACGAGACCCTGCCGATCTTCGCCTCGGTGGCCGAGGCCCGCGACGCCACCGGCGCCGACGCTTCGGTCATCTATGTGCCGCCGGCGGGCGCCGCCGACGCCATCATCGAGGCCATCGACGCCGAGATCCCCTTCATCACCTGCATCACCGAGGGCATCCCGGTGCTCGACATGGTGCGGGTCAAGGCGCGGCTGGACCGCTCGAAGTCGCGCCTGCTGGGCCCGAACTGCCCGGGCATCCTGACCCCGGAAGAGTGCAAGATCGGCATCATGCCGGGCTCGATCTTCAAGAAGGGCAACGTCGGCATCGTCTCGCGCTCGGGCACCCTGACCTATGAGGCCGTGTTCCAGACCACCAACGAGGGCCTGGGCCAGACCACGGCCGTCGGCATCGGCGGCGATCCGGTCAAGGGCACCGAATTCATCGACGTGCTGGAGCTGTTCCTCGCCGACGACGAGACCCAGTCGATCGTCATGATCGGCGAGATCGGCGGGGCCGCCGAGGAGGACGCCGCCCAGTTCCTCATCGACGAGGCGAAGAAGGGCCGCAAGAAGCCGATGGTCGGCTTCATCGCCGGCCGCACCGCGCCCAAAGGCCGCACCATGGGCCACGCCGGCGCCGTCGTCTCGGGCGGCAAGGGCGACGCGGAGTCCAAGATCGCGGCCATGGAAGCCGCCGGCATCCGGGTCTCGCCCTCCCCGGCGCGCCTCGGCAAGACGCTGGTGGACGTGCTCAAGGGCTGATCGACCCGCCCGCCGACACGACGAACGCCCCGGTCCGGCCGGGGGCGTTTTCCGTTCCCGGAGCCGGGACCATGTCCCGGCCGTGGGGCATAATCGTGCGAATTTCGCCCTCTTCGCCCCTATTCGGTCATGACCCCTCAAGAAACACGGCCTATATGAGCGCCGTTCGACTTCGCGCGGTCGTGCGCGGACGATCCAAGGGACGTGACGTTAGATGGCGGACGATGCCGGTCGGCTGAACCAGGTCTTTGCCGAGACCAGCTTCCTGTACGGGTCGAACGCCGCCTTCATTGAGGACCTGCACGCGAAGTGGGCCGACGATCCCGCTTCCGTGACCGGCGAATGGCGCGCCTTCTTCGATCAGCTGCGCGACAACGTCGACCAGGTGAAGGCTTCGGCCGCCGCCGGCGCCTGGGGGCGTCCGGTGGTCAGCGAACCCAGCGAGGACTCGGCGGTATTCGATGGCCGCTGGCCCGCGCCGAAACCGGACCCGAAGAAGGCGGCCGGCGGCAAGCCCGCCCCCGCGGCCGCCGCTCCCGCCTCGGCTGACGGGATCCGCGCCGCGGCCCAGGACTCGATCCGCGCCCTGATGCTGATCCGCAGCTACCGCGTGCGCGGCCACCTGCAGGCCACGCTCGACCCGCTGGGCATCGAGCAGCCGACCGAGAACCCCGAGCTGACCCCGGAATTCCACGGCTTCACCGCGGCCGACATGGATCGGCCGATCTTCCTCGACGGCGTGCTGGGCTTGCAGACCGGCACCATCCGCGAGGTGCTGTCGATCCTGAAGCGCACCTACTGCGGCCACATCGGCGTGCAGTTCATGCACATCGCCGAGCCGGAGGAGAAGTCCTGGCTGCAGCAGCGCTTCGAGGGCGCCGACGCCTTCGAGCGCAACGCCTTCACGAAGGAAGGCAAGCTGGCGATCCTCAACAAGCTGATCGAGGCCGAGGGCTTCGAGCGCTTCCTGCACAAGCGCTTCCCCGGCACCAAGCGCTTCGGCCTCGACGGCGGCGAGGCCATGGTCCCGGCGCTGGAGCAGATCATCAAGCGCGGCGGCGCCCTGGGCGTCGACGAGATCGTGCTGGGCATGGCCCACCGCGGGCGGCTGAACACCCTGGCGGCGGTGATGGGCAAGCCCTACCGCGCCATCTTCCACGAATTCAAGGGCGGCTCGACCGTGCCGTCTGACATCGAGGGCTCGGGCGACGTCAAATACCATATGGGGGCCAGTTCGGACCGCGAGTTCGACGGCAACAAGGTCCACCTGTCGCTGACCGCCAACCCGTCGCACCTCGAGATCGTCAACCCGGTGGTGCTGGGCAAGGCGCGGGCCAAGCAGGCTTTCGACATCCGCGAGGCCAACGCCGGCCAGCCGTCGGAACGCTGGGCGCTGGACCGGTCCAAGGTCGTGCCGCTGCTGATCCACGGCGACGCCGCCTTCGCCGGCCAGGGCGTGGTGGCCGAGTGCTTCGCCCTGATGGGGCTGAAGGGGTATCGCACCGGCGGCACCATCCACTTCGTGGTCAACAACCAGATCGGCTTCACCACCAGCCCGCGCAACAGCCGCAGCTCGCCCTATCCGTCGGACGTTGCGCTGATGGTCCAGGCGCCAATCTTCCACGTGAACGGGGACGATCCCGAGGCGGTGGTGTTCGCCGCCAAGGTGGCCACCGAGTTCCGGCAGAAATTCCACAAGGACGTGGTGGTGGACATGTTCTGCTACCGGCGCTTCGGCCACAACGAGGGCGACGATCCGACCTTCACCCAGCCGGTGATGTATTCGAAGATCCGCGCCCTGCCCTCGACGCGCGAAATCTACGCCGAACGGCTGATCCGGGAGGGGGTGATCACCCAGGCCGAGATCGACGCCGAGATCGCCCGCTTCGAGGCCTTCCTCGACGCCGAGTTCGAGGCCGGCAAGGCGTTCGAGGCGAAGAAGGCCGACTGGCTGGACGGCCAGTGGCAGGGCATCGGCCTGTCCGAGGGCGACGACCGCCGCGGCGACACCTCGGTTCCGGCGGCGAAGCTGGCCGATCTGGGAACCCGGCTGACCACCATCCCCAACCACGTCGACATGCACAAGACGCTGAAACGCGTCATGGACGGGCGCCGGGAGATGATCACCACCGGCGAGAACATCGACTGGGCCACGGCCGAGAGCCTGGCCTTCGCCACCCTGCTGGACGAAGGCTTCCCCGTCCGCCTGTCGGGCCAGGACTCGGTGCGTGGCACCTTCAGCCAGCGCCACTCGGGCATCGTCGACCAGACCACCGAAGCCCGCTACGTGCCGCTCAACAACCTGCGCGAGGGCCAGGCGGAGTTCGAGGTGATCGACTCGGCCCTGTCGGAAGAGGCGGTGCTGGGCTTCGAATACGGATACGCCCTCGCCGACCCCAACACCCTGGTGATGTGGGAAGCCCAGTTCGGCGATTTCGTGAACGGCGCCCAGGTGGTCATCGACCAGTTCATCTCGTCGGGCGAGCGCAAATGGCTGCGCATGTGCGGCCTGACCATGCTGCTGCCGCACGGCTACGAGGGCCAGGGGCCGGAGCACTCCTCGGCCCGCCTCGAGCGCTTCCTGCAGGCCTGCGCCGAGGACAACCTGCAGGTGGCCAACTGCACCACCCCGGCCAACTACTTCCACATCCTGCGCCGCCAGATGCACCGGCCGTTCCGAAAGCCTCTGATCATCATGACGCCCAAGTCGCTGCTGCGGCACAAGAAGGCGGTCTCGACCCTGGCCGACATGGCCGAGGGCAGCGCCTTCCACCGCGTGCTGCACGACGACGCCCAGACCCGGCCCGAGGTCGCCGGGGTGTCGATCCGGGCGGACAAGGACATCCGCCGCGTCATCCTGTGCTCGGGCAAGGTCTATTACGACCTGCTGGAGCGGCGTGAACGGGACGGCGTCGAGGACGTCTATCTGATGCGGCTGGAGCAGTTCTATCCCTGGCCGATGAAGTCGCTGCTGACCGAACTGGCGCGCTTCCCCAACGCCGAGCTGGTCTGGTGCCAGGAAGAGCCCAAGAACATGGGCGGCTGGACCTTCGTCGATCCGTGGCTGGAGCTGACTCTGGAGAAGCTGGACGTGAAGGCGAAGCGGGCCCGCTACGTCGGCCGCCCGGCCTCGGCCTCGACCGCCGCCGGCCTGATGAGCCGGCACCTGAAGGAACTCGACGCCTTCCTCACCGAAGCCTTCGCCTGACCGCCCGAGACCTGAACGAAAGACCTGGAACGCACCATGGCCGACATCCTCACCCCCGCCCTCGGCGAATCCGTCACCGAGGCCACCATCGGTAAGTGGACGAAGAAGGCCGGCGACCCGGTGAAGAAGGACGAGGTCCTCGTCGAGCTGGAGACCGACAAGGTGTCGCTGGAGGTGGTCTCGCCCGCCGACGGCGTGCTGGCCGAGATTCGCGCCGCCGACGGCGAGACGGTGACCCCGGGCGCGGTGCTGGGCGTGGTCAGCGAGGGGGCCTCGGCAGGCGCGGCCCCGGCGGCCGAGGCGCCGAAGGCGGAGACGCCCAAGGCTGATGCTCCCAAGGCGGCCGCGGCGCCGTCGGCCGAGACCGTCGCCATCACCGTCCCGACCATGGGCGAGAGCGTCGCCGAGGGCTCGATGGGGACCTGGCTGAAGAAGTCGGGCGACACGGTCGCCAAGGACGAACTGCTGGTCGAGATCGAGACCGACAAGGTCGCCGTGGAGGTGTCGGCCCCGGCCGCCGGCGTCCTGACCATCGCCGCCGAGGCCGGCGCCACGGTCACCCCGGGTCAGCAGATCGGCTCCATCGCCGCCTCGGGCGCCGCCGCCGCGCCTGCCGCCGCTCCGGGCGCCGCTCCGGGCGCGACGCCGGCGAAGGTCGATGCGCCGCACCTGTCCCCGGCGGTGCAGCGCGTGGTCGCCGAGAACAACCTCGACCCGAAGGCCATCTCCGCGACCGGCCCGAAGGGCAACATCACCAAGGCCGATGCCGTGGCCGCCATCGGCTCGGCCGCGCCC
>JAEYUE010000038.1 GCA_023433655.1 Pseudomonadota bacterium
GCGCTGGTCGAAGTCGGGGTAGGCGTTGCGCAGGCGGTTGGCGATGCCGCCGGCGTTGACCCAGCCGGCGCCGTCCTCGTCCATGTCGGCGATGACCGCGGCGATCAGGCGGGCGGCTTCGGACGGGGGGCGTTTGCCGGGGGCGGGCGTGGCGCCGGGCTCGGCCGGGGCCGCGGCGGCGGCGGACTTGCGGCCGCGGGCGGGTTTGGCGGCGGGCTCGTCGTCGCTGTCGGAGACGGCGCGGCCGGTCAGGTTCTCGGTGTAGATGAAGCGGGTGCAGGCCTGGCGGAAGCTCTCGGGCGTCTTGCGCTCGCCGAAGCCGTAGACGTCGACGCCCTCTTCCCGGATGCGCGAGGCCAGGCGGGTGAAGTCGGCGTCCGACGACACCAGGCAGAAGCCGTCGAACCGCCCCGAGTGCAGCAGGTCCATGGCGTCGATGACGAGGGCGATGTCGCCCGAGTTCTTGCCTTTCGTATTGGCGAAATTCTGCTGCGGCTGGATGGCGAAGCGGGCCAGCACGCGGGTCCAGCCCTGGATCTGGGCGCTGGCGAAGTCGCCGTAGATGCGCCGCGCGCTGGCCTCGCCGAGGGTGGCGATCTCGGTGAACAGGGCCTCGGCGATCTTCGGCGAGGCGTTCTCGGCGTCGATCAGCACGGCGAGGCGGGGGGCGCGGTCGGCGGCGCGGGTCGGGTCGGTCGCCATGGGGAATCCTGCTCTGCGGCTGGAGACGGGTGTGGGCCGCGCCGGCGGGCGGGTCAACCAGCGCAGCCATTCGGCCCGGGCGGCGTTAACCCTTGATGCCGTACGGCAACCACTTCCTCGACACGCTCGACCCCGACGACGCCGCGGCGCTGGGCCCTTGCCTGCGCGCCGTCGAGGTCGAGGCCGGCCAGACCCTGATCGTGCAGGACACGGAGGTGGCCGAGGTCCACTTCCCGGCCGACGCCCAGCTGGCCAATCTGGTGCGGTTCGCGGACGGCCGGGCCATCGAGACGGCCATGGTCGGGCGCGAGGGCCTGTCCGGTCTGGCCCCGTTCATGGCCGACCTGCCATGCGGCTGGGAGGTGACCGCCCGCCTGACCGGCACGGTCTTCGCCGCCCCGGCCGCCGCGGTGCGCGCGCGCATGCGGGCCATCCCGCCGCTGCTGGACGCCCTGCTCAGGCTGTCCTACCTCTACCAGATGCAGGCGGCCCAGCACGCGGCCTGCAACGCCGCCCACGCCGCCCTGCCGCGGGTGGCGCGCTGGCTGCTCACGGCCTCGGACATGACGCCCGGCGAGCCGGTGCACCTGACCCAGGAGGAGCTGGCCGGCCTGCTCGGCGCCCAGCGCACGACCGTCAACGAGGCGGCCAGCCAGTTGAAGGACAGCGGCGCCATCCGCTACGCCCGCGGGGTGGTGCGCATTCTCGACCGCCCCCGGCTCGAGGCCCAGGCCTGCGAATGCTACGCCATGGAGCGGCGGCGCATCGTGGCGGCCGGGGCCCTGCCCGCCGCCCCGGCGGCGTCCTGAGCCGTCAGGCCCGGGCCGGCACGATCTCCAGCCCGACCCCGGCCGGCTGCTCCGGCCCGCCGAGCACCACGTCCAGCCGCGCGTCCAGCGTCAGCCCCTGCAGCGCCCGGTTCATCAGCACCGGCACGGCCACCGTGTCGGGCGCCCCGCGCAGGTCGAGCAGGAAGCCCTCCGCCCCGTCGCTCCACCGCGCCAGCGCCAGCCAGGCCGCCTTGACCGCCGGATCGGCCCCCAGCTCCCGCTCCAGCGCCTCGACCAGCCCCGGGGGCGTGCTCGCCGGCCGCGCCACCTCGGTCGGATAGCGCTCGGCCGGCAGCGGATTGGGCCGCCCGATCAGGCTGGCCATGGCGTCGGGGCTCCAGCGCACGCCATAGCCGTGGCCGGGATTGAGCACCGCCGGATTGGCGCGGATCGCCTCAAGCAGCGCCCGCCCCGGCCAGGCGACCGGCTCGCCCTCGGGGATCGACTTCACCGCCCGCTCCCGCGCCGTGAACACCGCCGTCGCCGGCCGCCCCTCCAGCGCCACGGTGCGCAGGCGCAGCACGTCCGGCGCGGTCTCCCCCGCCGCCGGCACGACCCACAGCTCGGCCTCCGGCACCGCGCCCTCGAAGGCGGCGCGCTCGGGCTCGCCGCCCGAGGCCGCGGCCATCAGCAGGCGTTCGAGGTCGTTGAGGGGTTCAAAGGCGGAGGAAGGGGCGGCGTCGGTCATGGTCAGTCCTCATCCATCTTCAGCGCCGCGATGAAGGCCTCCTGCGGGATCTCCACCTTGCCGAACTGGCGCATCCGCTTCTTGCCGGCCTTCTGCTTCTCCAGCAGCTTCTTCTTCCGCGTCGCATCGCCGCCATAACACTTCGACGTCACGTCCTTGCGCAGGGCGCGGACGGTCTCGCGGGCGATGATCTTGCCGCCGATGGCGGCCTGGATGGGAATCTGGAAGAGGTGGGGCGGGATCAGCTCCTTCATCTTCTCGACCATGCCGCGGCCCCGCGTCTCGGCGCGCTGGCGGTGGACCAGCATCGACAGGGCGTCGACCGGCTCGGCGTTGACGAGGATCGACATCTTGACCAGGTCGCCGGGCTTGTAGTCGGTCAGCTCGTAGTCGAACGAGGCGTAGCCCTTCGAGATCGACTTCAGCCGGTCGTAGAAGTCGAACACCACCTCGTTCAGCGGCAGTTCGTAGACCACCAGGGCGCGGGCGCCGACGTAGGACAGTTCGACCTGCTGGCCGCGGCGGTCCTGGCACAGCTTGATGACGCCGCCGAGGTATTCATCGGGGGTCAGGATGGTCGCCTTGATCCACGGCTCGCGGATTTCCATGATCTGCATGACGTCGGGCAGGTCGGCCGGGTTGTGCAGGTCGATCTCGGAGCCGTCGCGCAGGCTGATCTTGTAGACCACCGAGGGGGCGGTCGCGATCAGGTCGAGGTTGAACTCGCGGCTGAGGCGCTCCTGGA
>JAEYUE010000107.1 GCA_023433655.1 Pseudomonadota bacterium
CGCCGCACCGAGCGCGCCGGTCAGGGCGAAGCCCAGCGCCCCGATCAGGGCCGAGGCGGCGACCAGCGGCGCCTGGCCTGGCGTCAGGCCGAGGGTGACCGCCGCCACCGGCGCGGTCAGCGCCAGCGGCAGGCCGACGGCCAGCCACTGCGCGGCGGCCTTGATCAGCACCACCAGCTCCAGCGGCGCCGGCCCCAGCGCGATCAGGTCCAGCGCCCCGTCCTCGAGGTCGCGTTCGAACAGCCGCTCCAGCGACAGGGTCGAGGCCAGGGCCAGGGCCAGCCAGGCGACGCCGCCCGCCACCGGCCGCAACCCCGCCGGATCGCCCCCGGCGGCCAGCGGCGCCAGCGTGTTCAGGCACAGGAAGAAGCCGCAGGCCAGCAGCGGCCCGCCGCCGCCCGCCCAGGCCAGGGCCAGTTCGCGCCGGAACAGGATCCCCGGCCCCCTCACCGCCCGATCTCCACCGCCCGGGCCGCCACCGGCAGCGGGTCGTGCACGGCCGCGACGATGGTCCCGCCCTTGTCCAGATGCGCCTGCATCAGCACGCCCAGCGCCGCCCGCCAGCGCGCGTCCAGCGGCGCGAACGGCTCGTCCAGCAGCCACAGCGGCCGCGGCGCCGCCACCAGCCGGGCGAAGGCCAGCCGCCGCCGCTGCCCCGCCGACAGCTGCCGCACCTCCAGCTCCAGCAGCGGCTCCAGCGCCAGCACGTCGACGGCCGCCACGATCCCGTCCGCATCGGCCCCCAGCCATTGCGCCTGGAAGGCCAGTTCGTCGCGCGCCCGCCGCGCCCCCTTCAGGCCGTCCAGATGCCCCAGCCAGTGCAGCCCCCGCCGCCGGGCGCCGTCGGCGTCGGTCCCGGTGAAGGCGATGGTCCCTGCGTCCGGCCTCAGGAAGCCGGCGATGGCGCGCAGCAGGCTGGTCTTGCCCGCCCCGTTCGCCCCGGTCAGGGCCACCGCCTCGCCCGCCGCCGCCGTCAGCGACAGCTGGCGGAACAGCACCCGTTCCCCGCGCGACAGGGTGAGGGAGTCGATCCGGATCATCACCTGACGCTCCAGTTGCGAGCGTCTATCAATACCCGCGTCGGCGTCGTGGATACATGGACGGGGCCGAACGCCGCCGCTATATCCGGCCCGGCCGCAGCAGGCGTTCGCCGCGCGCGGCGGGGACCTGTGCGCCCCGTCGTCTGTCGCGCGATCGCGCAACCGGATGTCCGGGCGGCCTGAACCAGAGGAACCTCTCCATGCCGTCAGTCGACAGCCTTTCCACCCGGCGCGATCTCTCCGTCGGGCGCAAGAAGTACGCCTATTACAGCCTTCCGGCCGCCGAGGAAGCCGGTCTGGCCGGGATTTCCCGCCTGCCGCGCTCGATGAAGGTGCTGCTCGAGAACCTGCTGCGCAACGAGGACGGCGTCTCCGTCACCGCCGACGACCTCAAGGCCGTCGCCGCCTGGATCGACAACAAGGGCTCGGTCGAGCACGAGATCGCCTTCCGCCCGGCCCGCGTGCTGATGCAGGACTTCACCGGCGTGCCCGCCGTCGTCGACCTTGCCGCCATGCGCGACGCCATGTCGGCCCTCGGCGCCGATCCGTCGAAGATCAATCCGCTGAACCCCGTCGACCTGGTCATCGACCACTCGGTCATGGTCGACCACTTCGGCGACCCCTCGGCCTTCGAGCGCAACGTCGAGCGCGAGTACCAGCGCAACATCGAGCGCTACAACTTCCTGCGCTGGGGCTCCTCGGCCTTCAACAACTTCCGCGTCGTGCCTCCGGGCACCGGCATCTGCCACCAGGTCAACCTCGAGAACCTGGCCCAGACCGTCTGGACCGTGGCCGAGGGCAAGGCGACCGTCGCCTATCCCGACACCGTCGTCGGCACCGACAGCCACACCACCATGATCAACGGCCTGGCCGTGCTGGGCTGGGGCGTCGGCGGCATCGAGGCCGAGGCGGCCATGCTGGGCCAGCCCATCCCGATGCTGATCCCCGAGGTCATCGGCTTCCGCCTGTCCGGCGCCCTGCCGGAAGGCGCCACCGCGACCGACCTGGTGCTGACCGTCACCCAGATGCTGCGCCGGAAGGGCGTGGTCGGCAAGTTCGTGGAGTTCTTCGGCCCCGGCGTGAACAGCCTGACCATCGAGGACCAGGCCACCATCGCCAACATGGCCCCGGAATACGGCGCCACCTGCGGCTTCTTCCCGGTCTCGGCGGCGACCATCTCGTATCTGACCGCCACCGGTCGCGACAAGGCGCGCGTCGCCCTCGTCGAGGCCTACGCCAGGGCCCAGGGCCTGTGGATCGACGAGAGCTCGGAAGACCCCGTCTTCACCGACGTGCTCGAACTCGACATGGCCACGGTGGTGCCGTCTCTGGCGGGGCCGAAGCGCCCGCAGGACAAGGTCGAGCTGACCGTCGCCGCCCCGTTCTTCGAAACGGCCCTGGCCGAGGTGTTCAACCGTCCCGCCGACGCCCCGCGCGTGCCGGTCGAGGGCGAGAAGTATGATCTCGGCGACGGCGACGTGGTCATCGCCGCCATCACCTCCTGCACCAACACCTCCAACCCGTCGGTGTTGATCGCCGCCGGTCTGGTGGCCCGCAAGGCCCACAAGCTGGGCCTGAAGGTCAAGCCGTGGGTCAAGACCTCGCTGGCCCCCGGCTCGCAGGTGGTCACCGACTACCTGACCGCCGCCGGCCTGCAGGCCGACCTCGACGCCCTGGGCTTCAACCTGGTCGGCTACGGCTGCACCACCTGCATCGGCAACTCGGGTCCGCTGGCTGACAACATCTCGAAGGTCATCAACGACAACGGCCTCGTCGCCACCTCGGTGCTGTCGGGCAACCGCAATTTCGAGGGCCGGGTGAACCCGGACGTCCAGGCCAACTACCTGGCCTCGCCCCCGCTGGTGGTCGCCTACGCCCTCGCCGGCTCGATGCGCATCGACATCTCGAAGGATCCGATCGGCCAGGACAAGAAGGGCAAGGACGTCTTCCTGAAGGACATCTGGCCGACCTCGGCCGAGATCGCCGCCATCCAGAAGAAGTCGGTCACCCCGGCCATGTTCGCCAAGCGCTACGCCGACGTCTTCAAGGGCGACAAGCACTGGCAGGGCATCAAGGTGACGGGCGGCCAGACCTACGCCTGGGACGACGCCTCGACCTATGTGCAGAACCCGCCCTATTTCGAGGGCATGACCATGGAGCCGGCGCCGGTCGCCGACATCGTCGAGGCCCGGGTGCTGGCCATCTTCGGCGACTCGATCACCACCGACCACATCTCCCCGGCCGGTTCGATCAAGAAGACCTCGCCGGCCGGCCACTATCTGACCGAGCACGGCGTCGACGCCCTCGACTTCAACTCCTACGGGGC
>JAEYUE010000109.1 GCA_023433655.1 Pseudomonadota bacterium
GTTCCTCCAGTCCCTTGCCGACGACGTCCCCGAAGCCCCATTCGGTGATGTCGGCGATGTAGTCGCGCGGGCTGAACAGCCGGCCGCGGCACACCTTCACCCGCGGCGGGGGCAGGTTGACCTGGGCATGCAGCCGCCCGGTCAGTTCGGTCATCAGCCAGCTGGGCACACGGTCCCGCTCGGTCGGATAGGCGAAGCGGAAATTGAGCAGGTGCGCCATCAGCACCTCCCAGTACAGATCCATCTGGTCGAGCAGGGACTTCCAGTCGATGGCGTCCGACTGCTTCAGGATCACGTGGTTCACGTCCGCTCCGTCGAAGCGGTAGCGGTCCTGGATGAAGACCTTCGACAGGATCAGGGCCGTGGGCGGGGTGATCCCGACGGTGTGGCCATAGACGTCGATGGTGTCGTCGCCGAACCAGCTGTCGTTGACGGCGATGGTGCCGTTGGACATGGCGAAGATGACGTCGAAGAAGGTGTGCTCGCCCTTCCAGACCTTGGCGATCCAGCGCTCGTCCTCGACATCGGTGCGGTAGCCGCGCTCCTGGAACCAGGCGAGAATCCGCGGATAGTCGCCGGGCTTGCAGAAGACGTCGAGATCCTTGGTCGGCCGCCGGATGCCGGTGTAGGCCGTAACGGCATAGGTCCCCGAGAGAAGGAAAGGGATGCCGCTTTCCTTCAACAGGCCAAGCGCCTCCTCGTAGAACGCCACGGCGTCCGGGGGCGGATCGAAGCTGGGGTCGACGACAGTGTCAGACATGGATTCGGACCCTCCGGGGCGAGGGCCTGAAAACGGTCGCGGTTGGGCGGCGGTTCCTTCGCCCTTCGCCGCCATGCATCTGAATTTGTTTACGGGTCGGCTCTAGACCGGATGCCTCAGTGGTGGCGGGAGGGGGTCCGCTTGAAAGGTCGTTGGCGTCTGTTCAGGCACGACGCGGGTTGCGCGGCAGGTCCGCCGGCCTTGGTCTATGTGCTGCTCTACGCCGCCGCCCTGGCTCTCGGCTACTGGACGATGGCGCGCTTCGGCGCCGCGACCGTCTGGCTCGCCAACGGAGTGGTGACCGCGGCCCTGCTGCAACTGCACCGCCGCCCGGCCATGCTCGTGCTTGCCGCCTGCGTGACCATCGACCTTTTCGCCAGCGCCCTGCGAGGGGCCGCGCCGCTCTACATGATCGGCAATGTCGTGCTGAACATCGGCATGGCCATGGCCGCCGCCGTGCTGGCGCGAAGGGTGTGCGGGGCGGCGCTCGACCTGCGCCGTCCGGGACGGCTCGCCCGGTTCGCGCTCCTCGCTGTGGCGCCCGCGACCGTGGTCTCCGCCCTGCTCAGCATGGGCCTGATGGCGATCATCGCCCCGAGGCCCCTGCCGCTCTGGCTGTTCGATCTGCAGAGCTACATCGCCATCGAGGTTCTGGATCTGCTGCTGGTCACTCCGATCCTGCTGCTGCTGGCGCGCCGCCACCGCTTCGCCGGAGCGGCGCGGGCCTCGCGCGCCGAGGGCCTCGGCCTGATCAGTCTCATGCTGGCGGTGACCGCGGCCGTATTCTGGCAGAGCGATGCGCCGCTGATGTTCCTCGTCTTCCTGCCGGTGACCCTGATCGGCCTCCGTCTCTCGCCCGCCTGGTCGGCCGGCGCCCTGATCGCCCTCGCCCTGCTCAGCGGCGCCGCGACCCTGATGGGCTACGGCCCGGTCCACCTGACCCGGCTGGCCGACATCCCCGGGCTGGGCAGCATACCGCCGATGGTGCGCAGCCTCGGCGTCTACAACCTGTTCCTGCTGGCCATGGTCGTCACGGTCCTGCCGATCAGCACGGTGATGACCGAGCGGCGCCGCCTCGAAGCCCGGCTGCGCGCCCGCACCGCCGCCGCCCAGGAGGCGCGCCGCGTGGCGGAGACCGCAGCCGCCGCCCGCTCGCGTTTCCTGGCCATGATGAGCCACGAGATGCGGACGCCGCTGAACGGCGTCGCCGGCTTCGCCGACCTGCTCGCCAGCCGCTCGGACCTTGACGACGAGGCGGTGCGTCAGGCCCGACAGATCCGCGAGTCCAGCGACGGCCTGCTCATGCTGGTCGAGGACATTCTCGACTTCGCTCGCTGCGACGACACCCTGAGCCCGGAACAGTTGGATCTGGCCGCCGTGGCGAGGGAGGCGGCGGCGCCCAGCCGGGCCGAGGCCGACGCCCGCGGTCTGACCCTGACCATCGACGACCGCCTCCCGTCCCGTTCGCGCTTCAACGGCGACCGCCGCGCCCTGCGTCAGGCCCTGCATCCGCTGATCGCCAACGCCGTGAAATTCACCACGGAAGGCGGCGTCGCCGTCCGGCTCGACCGCGCCGGAGAAGGGATCGTGATCCGCGTTTCCGACACTGGCTGCGGCATCGCCCCTGACCACCATGCCGAGTTGTTCGAGGCCTTCTCCCAGGCGGACACCTCGACCAGCCGGCTGCATCGCGGGGTCGGCCTGGGTCTGGCCCTCGCGGCGCGCCACGTCCGTCGGCTGGGCGGCAGGATCGAAGTCGAAAGCCGGCTCGGAGAGGGTTCGACCTTCACGCTCCACCTGCCGCTGACGCGCGCCGCCGATGCGCCCTGCGAGGCCGCCGGGGACGCCGCCGTCGTTCCGACCGAGACCCGCGTGACCGCGCCTGCCGAAACCCGGGCGCCGCGCGTCCTGGTGGTCGACGACCACCCCGTCAACCGCGAGGTCGCCCGCATCATGGTCCAGGCCTTCGGCTGCGAGGTCGTCGAGGCCAGCGACGGGCACGAGGCGGTTCAGGCCGCCGGCGCCCAGACGCTGGATCTGGTGCTGATGGATGTCCGCATGCCGCGCATGGACGGGCTCGAGGCCACCCGGCGCATCCGCGCCCTGGCGGATTCCCGCGGCGCCGTGCCGGTCGTGGCCATGACCGCCGACGCCATGCCCGAGGATGTCGTTCGCTGCCTGGCCGCCGGCATGAACGCTCACCTGCCGAAACCGGTCAGCCAGGCCGCCCTGTTCGCCGTCGTCTCCCGCGCCCTGGCCGGCGATCTGCCGGAGCCCGCCATGGCCCCGGCGGCCGTCGCCTAGCCGGCGTACCGTCCCTTCAGCGGGAAGCGTCGCGCCCAGAACTCACGCAGTTCGGGCAGGGCGTCGACGCGGCGCGCCACCTCGCCCATGCGCGGCGCCACCTGGTGGAAGCGCTCGCGGTGCGGGGTCCACCGGCTCACCACCGCGACATAGATGTCCAGGACGGTCGGCTCAGGGCCCAGCAGGAAGCGGTCGGGCGCGATCTGACTCTCCATCCGCCCCCAGCACTCGGCGATCCGCTCGGCCGTGCGCGCCTTGATCCGCTCCTGAGCCACCGGGTCGTCGCCGCCCAGGCGCGAAGGCTCGTCCCGCACCCAGAACATCGAGTAGATCGAGGCGGGGATGAAGGTCATCCAGCGCAGGAATTGCGCCCGGCGCGGGTCGCAGGGTTCGGGCGCGAGGGCCGCCTCCGGGTGCCGCTCGGCCAGCCAGATCAGGATGGCGGCGCTCTCGGTGAGGGTTTCCCCGTCCGGCGTGATCAGGGCGGGGATCTGGCGCATCGGATTGACCGGGGCGACCTTGTCGCGCTCGGCCTCGCCCTGCCAGGTGACCGCCTCGATCACCTCGAAGGGCGCGCCGATCAGGGTCAGCGCCGCCTCGACGGGAACCGACCCCGACCCCGCGGCGCCGTAGACTGTGTAGGTCATGCAGGTCTCCTTCGCCGGTCACCCTGCCGCAACTCCGGCCGGCCCGCGCCCCCGAAACGGCGCCGGCCGCCATAGACAGGGCTTGGGCTTGTCCCCAGCCGCGTCCCCAGTCTTCTGGCCCCTACCCACCAGATGTAGCGGTCGCGAAAAATGTGATCGCAATATAGCCGCATTTCGGCTTGGCGCCGGCCGCCCCGGCCCGCATTGTGGATCCTGCCCTTTCCGGATTCGCCGACAGAGACGCCTCGATGAACGCGCACGCCCCGATCCTGCCCGCCACGCCCGGCCTGCTGACGCCTTCGGCCGCCTACAAGCCGTTCCGCTACCCGTGGGCCTTCGACATGTGGAAGAAGCAGCAGCAGGTCCACTGGCTGCCCGAGGAGATTCCCCTGGGCGAGGACTGCAAGGACTGGGCGGCCAATCTGACGGACGCCGAGCGCAACCTGCTGACCCAGATCTTCCGCTTCTTCACCCAGGCCGACATCGAGGTCCAGGACAACTACATGGAGCGCTACGGTCGGGTGTTCAAACCGACCGAGGTCAAGATGATGCTGGCGTCCTTCGCCAACATGGAGACCA
>JAEYUE010000145.1 GCA_023433655.1 Pseudomonadota bacterium
GCGCTGGGGCGAGGGCCTCGAGCGGCGCGGCGCGCGGGTGGAGATCGAGACGCTGGACTGGGAAGGCCACGGCTTCGACGGGCCGACCTGGTGTTCGGTGTTCGGCCGAACGCGGGCCTTTCTGGACCGCGTCCTGGCCGGGGGAGGGGACTGAGATGCGGACGGGTCTTGCGGGCGCGACGGCGGCCGCCCTGCTGGCGCTGACGGCGGGGCCGGCGGCGGCGCAGGCGCAGGTGGGCGTGCCGGGCTGTCCCGACGACGTCGCCGTGCGCGCCTCACGCGAGCCGATCACCTTCGACAGCCGCGGGCGCAGCATCCGGGCCCATCTGTACACGCCGCAAGGCGAGGCCAACGGCGTCGGCGTCGTGCTGCTGCATGGCGGGACGGGGTTCGAGATGAACTCCATCCTGTTCGACGCCCACGCCATCCAGCTGGCCTCGCGCGGCTATCGCGTCATCCTGCCGGCCTATTTCGACGCCGCGGCGCCGGATTCGAGCCGGCGCACGGTGACGGCGCGGGCGTGGCGGCAGGTCGCGCTGGACGCCGCCGAGGCGCTGGCGGCGGAGCCGGGCATGACGCGCGAGCGGGTGGCGCTCTGGGGCTATTCGCGCGGGGCCGCGGTAGGGGTCGATGCGGCGACATCGCCGGGCAGCGGCGTGCGCACGGCCATCCTCGTCGCCGGCGGCGGGTCGGTGGACGAGGACCTGTCGGACCGGAACCTGTCGGTGCTGATGCTGCACGCGCGCCGCGACGAGGCCGTGCCGGTGCGCAGCACCCTGCGGCTGGCGGAGGATCTGCGCACGGCGGGCGCGGCGGTGCAGGTGCAGGAACTGGCCTTCGATGGCCACCAGTACGACCTGCCCACATGGTGCGCGGCCTTCGCGGCGACGCGGGCGTTTCTGGAGGGGCGATATGGACCGGCGTAGGCTTCTTCTGACCGGCGGGGCCGCGGCGGCGGGTCTGGCGGGGACGGCGCGAGCGCAGGAGGCGGCGCCCGCCGTCGCCTACGAGGGCATGACCTTCGCCAGCCACGACAAGACCATCCGCGCCATCCACTATCGTCCGGTCGGGGAGGGGCGGCGGGCGGCGATCGTGATGATGCACGGCTCGGGCGGGCGTATCCGCAACGCCGGGCCATGGCACGAGCTGGCCATGCGCTTCGCCGGCGACGGCTACGAGGTGCTGACGCCGCTCTATACCGACGCCTTTCCCGACGACGGCGTCCGCCCCGAGCGGATGATGGAGGCGTGGCGCGACGTCGGCGAGCACGCCATCGACTGGTTCATCGGACGGGGCGTCGACCGGCGGCGCACGGCGATGTTCGGCTATTCGCTGGGCTCCTACGTCGCGGTCGACGGGGCGCTGGGAAACAGCCGGGCGGCGGCCGCGATCGGGCTGGCGGGCGGGACCGATGTCTATACGCCGCGCGTGCCGCGCCGACGCATTCCGGTGCTGATGATCCGGGCCGAGAACGACACCCATGTGCTGCCGCGCAATACGGCCGCCTGGGTCGACTTCCTGAGGGAGCACGACGTCAATGTGCGGGTTGAAGTGATCGCCGGCGCCGGCCATCTGTTCAGACCCCCCGAATGGGCCGAGATCTTCACGTGCTCGGCCGAATTCTACGGCGGCAACATCGGCCGCATTGATCAGGACACCGCATGAGTTCGCTGAAGAACAGCCAGGGTTTCTCGACCCGCGCCATCCACGCCGGCCAGCGGCCGGACCCGACCACGGGCGCGGTGATGACGCCGATCTACGCCACCTCGACCTACGCCCAGGAGAGCCCGGGCGTGAACAAGGGCTATGAGTACGCCCGCGGCAAGAATCCGACGCGGGAGGCGTTCGAAGCCTGCCTGGCCGATCTGGAGGGCGGGGTGCAGGGCTTCGCCTTCGCCTCGGGCATGGCGGCGACGGCGACGGCGCTGGAGCTGCTGGACGCGGGTTCGCACATCGTCACCGGCGACGACCTGTACGGCGGCAGCTGGCGGCTGTTCGAGCGGGTCCGGCGGCGTTCGATGGGGCTGGACTTCGCCTACGTCGACCTGTCGGACCTGAACGCGGTCGAGGCGGCGATCACCCCGAAGACGCGGATGATCTGGGCCGAGACGCCGACCAATCCGCTGATGAAGCTGGCCGACATCGAGGGCCTGGCGCGCATTGCCAGGGCGCGCGGGCTGAAGCTGGTGGTGGACAACACCTTCGCCACGCCGTGGAGCCAGCAGCCGCTGAGCCTCGGCGCCGACATCGTCATGCACTCGGCGACGAAGTATCTGAACGGCCACTCCGACATCATCGGCGGGGCGCTCGTGACGGGCGACGCCGACCTGGCGAAGGAACTGAAGTTCCTCCAGAATTCGGTCGGCGGGGTGATGGGGCCGTTCGACGCCTTCCTGGCCAACCGCGGGCTGAAGACGCTGGGCCTGCGCATGAAGGCGCACAACGAGAACGCCCTGGCGGTGGCGCGCTGGCTGGAGACCCGCAAGGGGATCGCCCGGGTGATCTATCCGGGGCTGATCAGCCACCCCCAGCACGATCTGGCGGCGCGGCAGATGAACGGCCGCTTCGGCGGCATGGTCACGGCCCTGATCGACGGCGATCTGGCGCGGACGAAGCAGGTGCTGGAGCGGGTGCAGGTGTTCACCCTGGCGGAGTCGCTGGGCGGGGTGGAGAGCCTGGTCAATCACCCGGCCATCATGACCCACGCCAGCGTGCCGAAGGAGGTGCGCGAGGCCGGCGGCGTGACCGACAACCTGATCCGCCTGTCGGTGGGGGTCGAGGACCTCGACGACCTGATCGCCGACCTCGACCAGGCGCTGGGCTAGGCGGCGCCCTTCGAGGGAAGCGCGGTCTGGTGTCCGGTCACGGGCACGACCTTCCTCTTCGCAGGCGGGCGGGTCTTCGGGGCGGAAAGGGGCGAGAGAGCGGCCCGACGGGCGGTCTCGGCGTCGATGATCGGCATGATTTCGGCGGCGGCGCTCAATTGCGTCGGCGAGCCGCTCGTCGACAGGCGCTCGGCGTTGGCGCGCAGGGCCTTGAGGTCGGCGTCGCTCATGGCGGGCACCATTTCGGCGAGGGGGGTCATGGTCGTCTCCGGGGCAGGGAACAGGCGTCAGGGCCGGCGCGCGAGGCGCCAGCCCTTCAGCTGATTGAAGGCGATCTCGACGACGACGCGGTCGCCCAGGAGGGGGACCTCCGTCGCCCGGCCGAAGGACGGCAGGACCGTCACGACATGGCCGTTGTCCAGACGGACCCGACGCAGGCCGAGAGGCAGCAGGTTCACGATCTCGCCGTGGAAGGCGATGGCGTGGGAGCTGTCGGGCGGCCGCGGGCCGGGTTCGGGCATCGGATCAGTCGGCGGCGCGGAGACGGCCGGCCGATTCCTTGCCCGTACGCGCGTCGCGTTCGACCTCGTATGAGATCGTCTGGTTCTCGCTGAGCGTGCCCAGGTCGGACGTCTCGACGGCGGAAGCGTGGACGAACACGTCCTTGCCCCCGTCCTCAGGGGCGATGAAGCCGTAACCCTTGGTGGAATTGTACCATTTCACAGTGCCGGTAGCCATTTTCAGGACCTCCGTAAGCGGTTGACCGCCGGAAGAAGTCCGGAGCGGCCTGTCAGGTCTGAATGGGATCGGCTTTGGACCTCGGTGCGCGATGCAAAGGGCAGCAGCGTTTCGCAGAGAGATCGACAGGATCTCAGGTGGGCCCTTTCCCCGCCAATAGCAAGGGGCGGGCGGAAAGACCCCGGACCGGCGCAGGGCGTCGGCCCGGGGCCCGATTCGCCGTCAGTTCGGCATGGACACCGTGTCGGTGACGTGGATGACGCCGTTGGAGCCGGTCAGGTCGGCCTGGGTGACGGTGGCCACCCCGCCCTTTTCGTCGGTGAGGATGACCGAGCCGCCGCGCAGCGAGGCGGTCAGGGTTCCGCCCTCCACGGTGGTCAGGGCGGCGCTGCCGCCGCCGGCCTCGATCTGACGGATCAGGTCCGCCGCCACCACCCGGCCGGGGACGACGTGATAGGTGAGGATCTTCGTCAGGGTCGCCTTGTTGGCCGGCTGGACGAGGCTCTCGACCGTGCCGGCCGGAAGCTTGGCGAAGGCGGCGTCGGTCGGGGCGAAGACGGTGAACGGGCCCGGGCCGGACAGGGTCTCGGCCAGGCCGGCGGCGGTCACGGCGGCGACGAGCGTGGTGTGGGCCGGGGAGGCGGCGGCCGCGTCGACGATGGTCTGGTCCGCGGCGGGGGCGGCGGGGGCCGTCGCGGCGGCGGTCTCGGCGTCCGCCGGAGCGGGAGTCTCGGCGGCCGAGCAGGCGCCCGCGAGAATGGCGCAGCCGGCCACGCCGGCGGCGAGGAAGGCGCGATTGGGGATGAAGGTCATCGGAGTTCTCCTGAGCGGCCGTCGTTGCGGCCCGTGGAGAAGACGAGGCGGCGCGGCGCACGGATTACCGTCGCGGCCACTGGCCACACCCACTGATCCGGACAGGGCGGCCGGACGTAAGGACGCCCTTCCGGACAGCAGAACGGCGGCGCAGCCGGAGCCGCGCCGCCGTTCGAAGTCCTGCGCCGGAGGGTCCGGCGCCTGAACTCAGCCCTCGGTCTTCAGCTGACCAGCCGATTCCTTGCCCGAACGCTTGTCGCGCTCGATTTCGTAGGAAACCTTCTGGTTTTCATCGAGGCCGCGCAGGCCCGCCTGTTCGACGGCCGAGATGTGGACGAACACGTCCTTGCCGCCGTCGTCAGGCTGGATGAAGCCGTAGCCCTTGGTGCCGTTGAACCATTTCACAGTGCCGGTAGCCATGTTTAGACCTCCGTTTGGCGTTGGCCTCAGGG
>JAEYUE010000218.1 GCA_023433655.1 Pseudomonadota bacterium
CCTTCTTGTCCTTGAGGCTCTCGGGCACGTCGCCGTTGACGATGCGCAGGGCGAGGCCCTCGACGATGGCGGTCTTGCCGACGCCGGGCTCGCCGATCAGGACGGGGTTGTTCTTGGTGCGGCGGGCCAGAACCTGGATGGTGCGGCGGATCTCCTCGTCGCGGCCGATGACCGGGTCGATCTTCTGGTCGCGGGCGGCCTGGGTCAGGTCGCGGGCGTAGCGCTTGAGGGCGTCATACGCATCCTCGGCCGCGGCGGAGTCGGCGGTCTTGCCCTTGCGCACCTCGGCGATGGCGGACTCGAGCTTCTCCGGCGTGGCGCCGACCGAGGCCAGCACGGTGGCGGCGACTCCGCCTTCCTTGGCGATGGCCCAGAGCAGGCGTTCGGTGGTGACGAAGGCGTCGCCGGCCTTCTTGGCCTGGGCCTCGGCGGCCGAGAAGACCCGGGCGGTGTCGCCGTCGAGATAGAGCTGGCCCGAGCCGCCGGTGACCTGGGCGCGCTTCTGCAGCGCAGTCTCGACGGCCTGCTCGGCCTTCGCCGCGTCGCCGCCGGCGGCTGTGATCAGGTTGCGGGCGAGGCCGTCGCGCTCTTCCAGCAGCACCTTGAGCAGGTGCTCGGGGGCGAACTGCTGGTGGCGGCGGGCCAGGGCGAGCGACTGGGCCGACTGGACGGCCTGCTTGGCGCGGTCGGAGTAGAGGTCGAGGTTCAAGGCGGGCATCCCCTTCTGAGGCGGACTCCGGGCGACGCGCCCTCGTCTGCAAGCGACGCGCCGTCCGGTCAGGCCTCAGTTGGGTGTGGCCGGGAGGACACGCAAGTCCCCCCGCCCCGGTATCAGCCGCCGGTCTGGGGAGCCGAGAAGTCGAACTGCTCGGGGCGGCGCTGGCCGTTGCCGAAGCTCCAGGTCAGGCCGATGTAGGCGGCGCGGCCGCCGAAGGTGACGCTGGTGCGGTCGGTGAAGTTGGCCCCGGAGATCTCGGTGGTGGCCCCGTACTCGTCGAACAGGTCGCGCACGGTGGCCTGGAAGGACCAGTCCTTGTTGAGCTTGCGGCGGTAGCCGAGATTGACCAGCGTGGCCATCTGGCGCGTGCCCTGGGCCAGGAGCTGCTCGCCGGACCAGATGCCCGAGACCTGCAGGAAGTCGTTCTGGGTCGGCTGCCAGTTGAGGGTCAGGCGGCCCGAGAGGCTTTCGCCCTCGCGGTCGACGCCGCCGGGAATGCCCGAGGCGTCGATCTGCTGGCGGACGGCGTTGACGCTGGCGTTGTAGCGCAGGGTCGGGTGCAGGGCGCCGTTGGCGACCAGCTCGATGCCGGTGGCGCGGCTGGAGCCGAGGTTCTCGGGCCGGGTGACGAAGACGCCGTCGGGACGGACGCTGGTCACCGGGGTGAAGGCGTCCTGGGTGTCGCGATGGTAGAGCGTGGCCTGGTAGAAGGTCTGCTGGATCCGCTTCTGCCACATGACCTCGAAGGAGTCGGTCTCCTGCGGCAGCAGGTCCGGATTGCCCGAGTTGTAGTTGAGGTTGTCCTGGTAGGTCAGGAAGGGGTTCAGCATCTGCGGGGCGGGCCGCTGGATGCGCCGGCTGTAGCTGCCGCGCAGGGTCTCGCCCTCGCCGATCGTGTACGACACATGCATCGTCGGATAGGCGCGGAAATAGTCGTTGGACGCCTGGATGCCGGTGGTGACCTGGTCGAGGTCGATGTCGGCCTGCTCGAGCCGCAGGCCGAACTGGGCCGACAGCTTTTCGCTGAACGGCTTCTCCCAGGTGGCGTAGAGGGCGTGCACGGCCTGGTCGACGTGGAACTCGTTGGAGACGATCGGGTCGGGGGTCAGGTTGTCCGGCGTCGGGCCGCGGGCGAACCCGTTGTCGAGCTCCAGATTGAAGGCCTGCAGCTCGTAGCCGAGGCGCAGCCGGCCGCCGTCCGACATCGGGCGGACGTAGGCGCTGGTGACGCCGAGCTGGTTCTGGCGGTTCTGGTTCTCGAGGTCCTCGTAGAAGATCGGCGTCGCCGGGATCTGCTGGTCGACGACGGTGTCGAGGCCGAAGGTGAAGCGGTTGCGATCGAAGCGGACCTCATTGGTCCATTCATGGCCCTGGTCGTCGAAGCGGCGCAGCACCCGGGCGGTGGCGCCGGAGAACTTGCCCGAGAAGCCGCCGCTGGTGTCCCGACGGTAGGCCGCGGCGAGGCCGCCCACGGCGCTGTCCGCCTCGAACAGGTCGACCCCGTCGGCGAGGTTCTCGACGTCGGTATGGCGCACCTCCGCGACCAGCTGGGTCCGGTCGTCGAGGTTGTGCTCGGCCGACGCGCGCAGGAAGACCGCGTCGGACTCGCCGTCGATGTGCTGGGTCTGGCGCGACTCGAGGAACTGGCCCGAGCCCGCGTCGAACTGGGTGCGCTGCCGCTCGACTTCCTGGAGGAAGCCGTCGTGGCGCACGCCGACATCGGCGGTGAGGGTCGTCTTGCCGATGACGTGGGCGATGTTGGCGCCGAGGTTCCAGCGGCCGTCGTCGCCGACATTGGCGCGGACAGAGCCGGTGGTGGTGGCGCCCGGCCGCACCGCATTCGGCTTCGAGATCAGGTTGATGACGCCGCCGCCGCCCTCGGGGCTGTAGGCGGCCGAGGGGTTGGTCATGACCTCGATGCGGGCGTACTGGCTGGCCGGAATCTGCAGCACCATCTGGCCGCGGCTGGGGCCGTTGAACTGGGTCGAGGGGCGGCCGTCGACCAGGATGGTGACGTTGGCGTCGCCGCGCAGGCTGACGTTGCCGTCGGGATCGACCTCGACCGAGGGAATGTTGCGCAGGGCCTCGGCGAGGCTGCCGGTCGCGGCCTGCAGGTCGTCGGCGAGGCTGTAGCTGACCGAGTCGATCGAGGTGCGGACGTCAGAGGCGCGGCCCTGGACGACGACCTCCTCGACCTCGGCCTCGGTGTCGTCCGCATCGGCCGGCGGCGGAGCATCCTGCGGCGGGGGCGGAGTCTGCGGCGCCGGCGGCGGAGCGGGCGGGGACTGGGCGAAGGCGGCGCCGGACGAGGCGGCCAGGGCCGTGCC
>JAEYUE010000220.1 GCA_023433655.1 Pseudomonadota bacterium
GTCGGCAACCCCGGCCGGAGTCTGGGTGCAGGCCGGGACCTGGTCCGACGCGCGCCAGGCCCGCCGCGCGGCCGATCATCTCGGGGCCAGCGCCACCGTCGATGTCGCCGGGCCGGGCCTGTACCGCGTTCTGGTCGGGCCGTGGCCGGACGCCGCCGCGGCCGAGCGTTCGCGCCGCGCCGTGGCGTCGCGGGGTTATCCCGGGGCGACGACGATTTCCGGGGCCTGAACCCCTTGCACACCCGGCCGGGGCCGCCATTGTGCCCCCGTGACCCAGGGCAGATTCATCACCTTTGAAGGCGGCGAGGGGACCGGCAAGTCGACCCAGGCGGCGCGGCTGGTCGAGCGCCTGCGCGCCCGCGACCTGGAGGTGCTGCAGACGCGCGAGCCGGGCGGCTCCGACGGCGCCGAGGAGATCCGCAACCTCGCCCTCAACGGCGAGGCCGGGCGCTGGTCGGCGATGACCGAGACCCTGCTGATGTACGCCGCCCGATCGGACCATCTGGAGCGGACCATCCGCCCGGCCCTGACGGCGGGCCGCTGGGTGGTGTGCGACCGCTTCGCCGATTCCAGCCGGGCTTACCAGGGCGCCGGGGGCGGCGTGGCGGCCGACTTCATCGAGACCCTCGACGCCGCCGTCGTCGGCGGAACCCAGCCGGACCTGACCCTGGTCTTCGACCTGCCGGTCGAGCTGGGCCTCGAGCGGGCCTTCGGCCGCGGCCTGTTCGAGACGCGCTTCGAATCCAAGGGTCTGGCGTTCCACGAGCGCCTGCGGCGCGGCTTTCGCGATATCGTCGCCGCCCACCCCGAACGCTGCGTGATCATCGACGCCGACGGGGATCTGGAACAGGTCGAGGCGCGCGTCTGGGCCGCCGTCTCGGAGCGGCTGCTGTGAGCGAGCACCCGCGCGACCGCTTCGACCTGGTCCCCGACGCCGCCGCCGAGACGGCCTTCCTCGACGCCCTCGCCCGGGGACGGCTGCACCACGCCTGGCTGCTGGCCGGGGTGGAAGGCTCGGGCAAGGCGACCTTCGCCCACCGCGCCGCCCGCCGCCTTCTGGGCGCCGCGCCCGACCCGTCGCGCGGCCCGCTCGGGACCCGGCCCGACGACCCCGTCGCCCGCCTCGTTTCGGCCCAGTCGCATCCCGACCTGCTGGTGCTCGAGCGCCTCGTCGAGGGCGGCAAGACGAAGAAGTCCATCTCCGTCGATCAGGCGCGCGAGCTGCCGGAGTTCTTCTCCAAAAGCCCGTCGCAGGCGAAATACCGCGTCGCCATCATTGACGCGGCTGATGACCTGAATCTCAACGCTGCCAACGCCTTGCTCAAGGTTCTTGAGGAACCGCCTGAGCGCGGCGTGCTGTTCCTCGTGACCCATGCGCCTGGTCGGCTGCTGGCCACCATCCGCTCGCGCTGCCGCCGCCTGGCCTTTCCGGTGTGGCCGCAGCATGCGCTGGAGGAGCTGGTCCGCAACCGCACGGGCGTGACCTCGGCCGAGGCGGCGCGCATCGCCGGCATGGCCGCCGGCTCGCCCGGTCAGGCGCTGGCCCTGGCCTCCGGCGCCACGCTGGAGGCGGACCAGCTGGCCCAGGCCTGGGTCGCCGCGCCGCAGCTTGACCGCGCCGAGGTCATGGCCGTGGCCGACAAATTCCGCGGCGCCGAGGGCCAGGAGCGGTTCGAGATCCTGATGGACCGGCTGATCGCCGCCGTGAAGCTGCGCGCGCTCGAAGAGGGCAGGTCCGGCGCCCGCTGGGCCGAGCTGTGGGAGCGGCTGTCGGCCCTGCCGGACCGGGCCGCCGACATCAACCTCGACCGCGCCGACGTCCTGACCGGGGCGCTCGCCGACCTGCAGCGCGTCAAGGCCGCCTCATGATCATCGACAGCCACGTCAACCTGCACGCCCCCCAATTCAACGAGGACCGCGACGCCGTCATCGAACGCGCCCGCGCGGCCGGCGTGCGCCTGATGGTCGAGATCTCCGACCGGCTGGCCACCTTCGAGGCCACCCATGGCCTGGCCATGGCCCACGATGACATCTGGGCCACCGTTGGCGTCCACCCCCACGAGGCGCGGCATTACGCCGACCTGACGCCCGAGCGCCTGATCGACCTCGCCGCCCGGCCGAAGGTCGTCGGCATCGGCGAATGCGGCCTCGACTTCCACTACGACCTCAGCCCGCGCGACGTGCAGGCGCAGGTCTTCCGCGTGCATATCGAGGCGGCGCGCCGCACCGGCCTGCCGCTGGTCGTCCACACGCGTGAAGCCGACGATGTCATGGCCGAGATTCTCGCGGAAGAGCAGGCGAGGGGGGCGTTCCGGTTCCTGATGCACTGCTACACGTCCGGCCCGGAACTGGCTGAAAAGGCGGCGGAACTGGGAGCGTGGTTCTCGGTTTCCGGCATCGCCACCTTCAAGGCCGCCGCCGAGGTGCGCGAGATCATCGCCGCCATGCCCGCCGACCGCATCATCGTCGAGACCGACTGCCCCTACCTGGCCCCCGTGCCGCACCGCGGCCGCCGCAACGAGCCCGCCTACGTCACCCACGTGCTCGACAAGCTGGCCGAGATCCGCGGCTGGTCGCGCGACGAGGGCGAGGCCCGCACCACCGACGCCTTCTTCGCCCTGTTCGACCGCATCCCGAGGCCCGAGGGCGCATGAGCGGCGAGCTGGAGGTCGTCATCCTCGGTTGCGGATCGTCCGGCGGCGTGCCGCGCGGCGACGGCGACTGGGGCCTGTGCGACCCGGCCGAGCCGAAGAACCGCCGCCTGCGCTGCTCCCTGCTGGTCCGCCGGCATGGGCCGGACGGCGTCACCAGCGTGCTGGTCGACACCTCGCCCGACCTGCGCCAGCAGATGCTGGCGGCGCAGGTCCGCCACGTCGACGCCGTGCTCTACACCCACGACCACGCCGACCAGACCCACGGCCTCGACGACCTGCGCGTCTTCGCCATGCACGCCCGCCGTCGCATCCCGGCCTTCATGGACGGGGCGACGCGCGCCGCGCTGACGGGACGCTTCGGCTACATCTTCGAGAGCGTCAACGGCTACCCGGCCATCCTCGAGGCCCATCGGCTGCCGCCCCACGGCGAGCCGTGGTCGGTCGAAGGACCGGGCGGTCCCGTCCCGGTCGTGACCTTCGACCAGGGCCACGGCCCGATCCGCTCGGTTGGCTATCGGTTCGGACCGGTCGCCTACTCGCCCGACGTCTCCGATCTCGACGAGACGGCGCTGGCGGCGCTGCGCGGCTGTCAGCTGTGGATCGTCGACGCCCTGCGCTGGAC
>JAEYUE010000330.1 GCA_023433655.1 Pseudomonadota bacterium
CTCCAGAAGGGCGCGGCGGGCGATGTCGTCAAGCGGCCGCTCCGGGGTAGCGTGCGGCACGTCGGCGTTGAATACCGGGGCGGGCGGGGGTGTGTCGGGGGTGGGGTGATCGGTCACAGCGCGAATGTCTTGAGCCAAAGGCCGGGACTCCACAAGTTAGCGCGGCGCCGCACCGGCGTCCGTCGTCCCGAGTACCGCCTGCCGATGAACCACCTGAAGACCTTCGCCCTTCTCGCCGTCCTGACCGCCCTGTTCGCCGGCCTCGGCTACCTGATCGGCGGGGCGACGGGCATGCTCATCGCCCTGGTCCTCGCGGCCGGGATGAACCTGTTCAGCTACTGGAACGCCGACAAGATCGTGCTGCGCATGTACCGCGCCCAGCCGGTCGACGAGACCCATCCCAACGCCGTGGTCCGCACCTATGTCGCCGACGTGGTGCAGATGGCGAGGGACGCCGGCCTGCCGCGCCCGGCCATCGCCATCATCCCGAGCGACCAGCCCAACGCCTTCGCCACCGGCCGCGACCCGGCCCACGCCGCCGTCTGCGCCACCACCGGCCTGCTCGACATGCTGACCCGAGACGAGATCCGCGGCGTCATGGCGCATGAGCTGGCGCACGTGAAGAACCGCGACACCCTGACCATGACGGTCACCGCCACGGTGGCCGGGGCCATCGCCGCCCTGGCCAATTTCGCCCTCTTCTTCGGCGGCGGCGACGACCGCGAGCGGCCCGGCGGCATCATCGGGACCCTCGCGCTGATGCTGCTGGCCCCCATGGCCGCCGGCCTCGTTCAGATGGCCATCAGCCGCACCCGCGAGTACGAGGCCGACAAGGTCGGGGCCGAGATCGCCCGCGACCCCCATGCCCTCGCTTCGGCCCTGCAGAAGATCGAGGCCTACGCCCGGCGCATCCACAACCCGACCGCCGAGCGCAATCCGGCTTCGGGCCAGCTGTTCATCATCAACCCGCTGGCCGGCAAGGGCGCCGACAACCTGTTCTCGACCCATCCCGCCACCGGCAACCGCGTCCGCGCCCTGATGGAGCTCGGTACGAGGATGGGCCTGGCGCCGCGTCGCGCGCCGAGCTTCGACGTCCCGCACTCGACCAGCGTGCCGAGTACGCCGTCGCACCGTCCGGGGCCGTGGGGCTGATCCTGCCCCAATCCCGCCCTTGCATCGCCGGCCGTCTGGTCCTTTAAGCGCGCCACGCCTCCCCGCGTTCGCCGAAGGACCCCGTCATGACCTTGCCCGCCCCGAAGAAGGTGGTGCTCGCCTATTCCGGCGGCCTGGACACCTCGATCATCCTCAAGTGGCTGCAGACCGAATACGGGGCTGAGGTGGTCACCTTCACCGCCGATCTCGGTCAGGGCGAGGAGCTGGCCCCGGCGCGCGAGAAGGCGCTGAAGCTGGGCATCAAGGAAGAGAACATCTTCATCGACGACCTGCGCGAGGAGTTCGTGCGGGACTACGTCTTCCCGATGTTCCGCGCCAACGCCGTCTATGAGGGCCAGTACCTGCTCGGCACCTCGATCGCCCGGCCGCTGATCTCCAAACGCCAGATCGAGATCGCCCGCAGGGTCGGCGCCGACGCCGTCTGTCACGGCGCCACCGGCAAGGGCAATGACCAGGTCCGCTTCGAGCTGGGCTACTACGCCCTCGAACCCGACATCCGCGTGATCGCCCCGTGGCGGGAATGGTCGTTCCGCAGCCGCGAGGCCCTGCTCGACTTCGCCGAGAAGCACCAGATCCCGATCGCAAAGGACAAGCGCGGCGAGGCTCCCTTCAGCGTCGACGCCAACCTTCTGCACAGCTCTTCCGAGGGCAAGGTGCTGGAGGATCCGGCCGTCGAGGCCCCGGAATTCGTCCACCAGCGGACCATCTCGCCCGAGGATGCGCCGGACCGGGCCACCGTCATCACCATCGGCTTCGAAGCCGGCGACCCGGTCTCGATCAACGGCGAGGCGATGAGCCCGGCGACCCTGCTGGCCGCCCTGAACCAGTACGGCCACGACAACGGCATCGGCCGGCTGGACCTGGTCGAGAACCGCTTCGTCGGCATGAAGTCGCGCGGCGTCTACGAGACCCCCGGCGGGACCATCCTGCTGGCCGCCCACCGGGGCATGGAGTCGATCACCCTCGACGGCGGCGCCATGCACCTCAAGGACGAGCTGGCGGTCAAGTACGCCCATCTGATCTACAACGGCTTCTGGTTCTCGCCGGAGCGCGAGATGCTGCAGGCGGCCATCGACCACAGCCAGGCGAAGGTCAGCGGCGAGGTGCGGGTCAAGCTGTACAAGGGCAACGCCACGGTGATTGGCCGCGAGAGCCCGTTCAGCCTCTACGACCAGGAGCTGGTCACCTTCGAGGACGGCGCCGTGGCCTACGACCAGAAGGACGCCGCCGGCTTCATCAAGCTCAACGCCCTGCGCCTGCGGGTGTTGGGCAAGCGCGACCAGCGCAGCGAGAGCTGAGGCGGAAACCGCTCGCCAGTGGGACCCCGGGGCGCCATGCTGGGGACTGACCCCGCTGCTCCTTCTTGCCCTGACCGGAATACCCGCCATGTCCCTCCGTCTCGTCCTCGCCGTCTCGGCCGCCCTGGCCCTGGCCTCGCCCGCCCTCGCCCAGGAAGCGCCCGCCGCGCCGCCCGTCCCGGCGGAGCCGGCCGCGGCCCCGCCCGCCGGGACGCCGTCGGACGAGTTGATGGCGGCCTTCGTGAGCATTGAGGCGGTCGGGGCGCGGCTTGAAGCCGTGATGGCCGACCTCGAGCCGCGCGCCGCCGCCGTACGCGCGGATGCGGCCCTGTCGGATGAAGAGAAGGCGACCCGCATCCGCGCGATGATGGGCGAGAACCAGCCGGTCTTCGACGAATTCGGCGCCGCCCTCTCGGAGCTGATCCGGCTCTCGGCCATGGCCGAGGGCGCCCCGGCCGAGGACGCCGCCGCTGCGGCTTCCGCCGCCCCGGCCCAGATGATGGCCATGATCGAGCAGCAGCTGATCACGGGCGAATCGGGGGACGAAGATGAAGCCGCCGGGGCTGACGGGCACGCGACCGGTCACGAGGGCCACTGACCCTTACCGCGATTTCACTTGAGGGCGGACGGCGTTCGGCGGATTTTGCGCGGGTCCTTCAGGAGCCCCGACATGATCAAGGCCCTTTCCCTCGCCGCCGCCCTCGCCCTTCTGCCCCTCTCGGCGGCCGTCGCCGAGGAGGTCCGCGGACCGTCCGAGGACGCCATCGAGGCCGCCGCAGCGGCCTTCGAGGCCCGCATGGAAGACTTCGGCAAGCGCGCCGAGGCCATCGAGGCGGACGAAAGCCTGAACGAGAGCCAGCGCGGCACGCAGCTTGCGGCGCTGTGGGCCGAGTATCAGCCCGATCTGGCGACCTTCACCGCCACCGTCACCCACCACGCCGGCGCCCTGGCCGCCGAGGCCTTGGCGGACATCGACGTTGAGGCGCTGGTGGCGGAGGCCCTGGCCGATGTCGACGTCGGCGAGATCAGCGGCGCCATGGCCGGGCTGGATGTCCAGGCCATCACCGCCGAGGCCCTGGCCGGTGTCGAGGCCTCGGGCGCCGTGCAGGGGGCCGTGGCCGGCGCGACCGGCATGGCCGTCAACGGCGCCTGGGCCTCGAACGATCCGGAGCACATGGTCACCTACGGCTTGGTGGCGGAATACGCCCTGGGAGAGGCCCTCGACGCCGAGGAAGACGAGGCCGAGGCGCCGGCCGCTCCCGCCGTCGAATCCGGCGAGGGCTGAAGCTTCCGCTTGACCGCGGCCGCGGCTGACGCGACAGGCCGGCCATGGCCGCCCTGCCCGTCGACCCGCATCTCTATCTGACCTTTCTCGGGGTCATGGCCGTCATGGCCGTTACGCCCGGGCCGGCCAATGTCTTCTCGGTGGCCAACGGGGTTCAGCGCGGCCCCATCGGAGCGCTGGCCGGCGTGGTCGGCATGAACGCCGCCACCCTGGTCTGGTTCGCCGCCGCCGCGCTGGGCCTCGGCGCCCTTGTCATCGCCTTCCCGGAGGTGTTCCGCCTGATCTCCATCGGCGGCGCCCTCTATGTCGCCTGGCTGGGGGTCAACGCCCTCCGGGGCGCTTTCGCCACCGCCGCCGATCCGAAGTCGGTGACGATCCGCCTCAGCCGCAGCGCCCTGGTCGACGGCTTCATGGTGCAGATCGCCAACCCCAAGATCGTGCTGTTCTTCTCGGCCGTCCTGCCGCCCTTCCTCGACGTGAACCGGCCGGCCGCGCCGCAGCTGGCGCTGTTCGCCGCCGCCACCATCGGCATGGACGTGCTGTCGATGTCCGCCTACGGTCTGGGCGGCGCGGCGCTGGCCCGGCGCATGTCCGAGCCGCGATACCGTCGCGGCTTCGCCCTCGCCACCGGCGTCCTGCTGCTGGCTGCCGCGGCGCTTATTGTCACACGATTATAAGCGGTTGCAGGTCGACGGAACCGCGTTGTTCATGTGCCGTTCAGCAGCCGGGGCGTTGTCTGGGCGCCTCAAGGAGAGATCAGATGAAGACTCGCGTCCTCAAGCCCGTCCTGCTGGCCGTGACGGCGGCGCTGGCGCTTTCGGCCTGCGCCACGGCGACGCCCTACGGCCCCGCCGGCCAGGGCAGCCGCTACGGCTACTCCGACATGCGGGTCGACGAGAACCGCTTCCGCGTCGCCTTCGCCGGCAATTCCGTGACCAGCCGCGAACAGGTCGAGATGGGCCTGCTGCTGCGCGCCGCCGAAGTGACGCTGGAGAGCGGCCACGACTGGTTCGCCACGGTCAACCGGGCCACCGACCGGGACGTACGCTACCGCGCCTCGCCGGACCCCTTCTACTATGACCGGTACAGCCCGTTCTGGGGGCCGTCGTGGCGCTACTACCGCCGCGGCTTCTGGAGCCCGTGGTACGACCCGTTCGGCCCCGACCTCGATGTCCGCGAGATCGACCGTTACGAGGCCACCGCCGAGATCGTCGTCGGCAACGGTCCCAAGCCGGCCGGCGACCCGAACGCCTTCGACGCCCGCGAAGTGGTGCAGAACCTCGGTCCGCGTCTGCCGCGGCCGATGTAGAACGAGAGGCAGTAGGCAGTAGGCAGTAGAGGGCGGCCGGGACGCCTGCTCTGCCGAGCCCTACTGCCTACTGCCTATCCCAGCCTCGGCGTCTTCAGCCGCCGCTTGTTGGCGTGCGTCTCGGGCGCCGTGCCGAGGTCGTCGGGAATCTCGCCCTTGAAGTAGAAGCGCTGCCACGCCTCCTTCGCCGTCTCGGGATCGCCGGCGGCCAGGCGGCGGTTGAAGCCGGTGCGTTCCCGGTTCCAGGCCTCGAACTGGCCCTTCATCACCGGATTGGAGTCGAGCGAGCGGATCACCGGCTCGAACTGCTCGGCCTTGCGGTGCTCGATCAGGGTGATGAAGCAGAACGGCTCGCCGCGCTCGAACCTGACCCGTCCCGGCCGGGTGAACAGCCAGTTCATGGTGAAGGGGAAGGGCAGCCAGTCGGTCTCGATCAGGCCGGTCAGCGGCGCGATTCCGTCCTTGACGTGATTGGGCGCCCCGGTGGCCAGCAGGCCCCAGCCCGGCGGGGTCCGGAACAGATACTGCGGATGCATGGTCATCACCCCGCGCGAGAAGTGCGAGGTGACGAAGTGGTGCAGGTTGGCCGCCGGCCGGTCGGGGGTGATGACGATGTCGTTCTGGCTCGGCCCGCCGTTCCATTCGGCGGTGAAGCTGAGCGGGCACAGCACCTCCCAGCCGGTGGTGTTGGCCATCGACAGCGGCAGGCAGCGATAGGCGTGCCGGCTGGGGAAGGCGTCCATCCAGTCGCGCGCCTGGCGCCCGGGCACCAGGTCGCACGGCTGGTCCGACATCGGATAGCATTCCAGTTCCACGGCGGCGCTCCGGAGGGTATCGGGGGTGTCCTTCCTCCCTAGCTGCGCCCCATGACCGAAGACAAGACGCCCGCCTTCGACCGCGACCGCCTGCTGAAGTGGATGGCCGACAACGGGATCCCGCAGATCACCCACGATCATCCCGCCGTCTTCCGCGTCGAGGAGGGGCTGGAGCTCAAGGCCGCCATGCCCGGCGCCCACACCAAGAACCTGTTCCTCAAGGACAAGAAGGGCCGGCTGTGGCTGATCTCGGCGCGTCAAGACACGGTCATCGACCTGAAACGGGCCGACAAATGGATCGGCTCAGCCCGCCTGTCCTTCGGCAACGAGACCCTGCTCTACGAGACTCTCGGCGTCCGCCCCGGCTCGGTCACCGCGCTGGGCCTGATCAACGATGTCGACCGCCGCGTGACCTTCGTCCTCGACAGGGCCCTGTGGGACGCAGAGATCGTCAACTTCCATCCGCTGACCAACACGGCGACCACGGCGCTGACGCAGGCGGATTTCCGGCGGTTTCTGGAGCTGATCGGGCGGGAGCCGGTGGTGGTGATGGATTTCGGCCGGTTGACAAAGTGATGCTTGCTTTCGGAGCTTGATCTGCTCCGCTAGGTTTCGAAGTATGTGGGTTCTGTCACCGCTTCGTCGCTTGGCGACGCTCGTCCGAAACGCGCGGCACATACCCGGCTCCCTAAAATTGGCGATCGAACTGGTGGAGGCTCAGGAAGAGATCGCTCGGCACGACTATGTCGCTGCCGAGGCGCGCCTGAAACGCGTTTACAGGCTGGCCCTTCCGGACAGAGTCATGGAGCAGTCTACGGCTAGTCTGTTGATGGCCCTGGTGTCCCTGAGACTCGGCAGGCCGCAGGTTGCTGCCGAAATTGCTCCGAACGCCGTTCGCAACATCGGCTCGATCCGCACCTACGCTAACCCGACTGAACGCGCCTATCTCAGATACGCGGGCCGCCTGATCCTAGAAGAGGCAACCGCGTTGATGGGCACTCCGATGACTCTTGATGTCGGCGTTGACTACGATGATCTCGATAGCCACCGGGTGCGCGGCGCACTCAGAAACGCCTTTCCAGTCTACCGTTCCCGATATGCCGACGCTCCGCTACTTCAGTAGCCGACATCCAGAACGTCCGGATACCATTCTCTCACACCGCATAAGCTTCCCCGATTTCCGACCACTGATACGCACCCGAATGGTTCTATCCCGCGGGTTCCAGTGCTAGACGCGCGGCGTCTCCCCCGACCCCAGCACAGACACGGACGCCGCCATGCCCGCCGCTCCCGACTTTCCCCCCGCGCCCGACCGCGTGGCGCCGAAGCGCGCGCTGATCTCGCTGAGCGACAAGACCGGGCTGGAGGACGTCGCCCGCACCCTGCACGACCTCGGCGTCGAGCTGGTCTCGACCGGCGGCACCCGCGCCGCCATCGCCGGCTTCGGCCTGCCGGTGAAGGACGTCGCCGATCTGACCGGCTTCCCCGAGATGATGGACGGCCGGGTGAAGACCCTGCACCCGGTGGTGCACGGCGGGCTCCTGGGCGTGCGCGACGCCCCGGCCCACGCCGAGGCCATGGCGGCGCACGGCATCGGCGGCGTCGATATCCTCTGGATCGACCTCTACCCGTTCGAGCAGACCGTCGCCTCGGGCGGCGGCTTCGAGGCGGCCATCGAGAACATCGACATCGGCGGCCCGGCCATGATCCGCTCGGGCTCCAAGAACCACGGCTACGTCGCGGTCGCCGTCGACGGCGAGTCGATCGGCCTGATCGTCGAGGCCCTGAAGGCCGACGGGGGCACGACCCTCGATCTGCGTAAACGCCTCGCCGCCCGCGCCTTCGCCCGCACCGCCGCCTATGACGCCGCCGTCTCCGGCTGGTTCGCCGGCCAGCTGGGCGACGTCGCCCCGGCCCGCAAATCCATCAGCGGATCGCTGGCCCAGACGCTGCGCTACGGCGAGAACCCGCACCAGACCGGCGCCTTCTACCGCACCGGCGAAACCCGCCCGGGCGTCGCCAACGCCCGCCAGCTGCAGGGCAAGGAGCTGGGCTACAACAACATCGCCGACGCCGACGCGGCCTATGAGCTGGTCGCCGAGTTCGAGGCCCCGGCCTGCGTCATCGTCAAGCACGCCAACCCGTGCGGCGTGGCGGTCGGGAACGACTTGGCCGAGGCCTACGTCCGGGCGCTGGAATGCGACGCCGTCTCGGCCTTCGGCGGCGTCATCGCCGTCAACCGCACCCTGACCGGCGCGGATGCGAAGCGGATCACCGACATCTTCACCGAGGTCGTCATCGCCCCCGGCGCGGATGAAGAGGCGCAGGCCGTCTTCGCCGCGAAGAAGAATTTGCGCCTGCTGCTGACCGAGGGCCTGCCCGATCCGCTGGCGGCGGGCGAGGTGTTCCGCTCGGTGGCTGGCGGCTTCCTCGTCCAGTCGCGGGACCGCAGCCGCATCGCCCCGTCGGACCTCAAGATCGTCACCCGCCGTCAGCCGACGCCGCAGGAGATCAAGGACATGCTCTTCGCCTTCACCGTGGCCAAACACGTCAAGTCCAACGCCATCGTCTATGCGAAGGACGGCCAGACCGCCGGCATCGGCGCCGGCCAGATGAACCGCCGCGACTCCGCCCGCATCGCCGCCATCCGCGCCCGCGAGGCCGGCGAGGCCAAGGGTCTTGCCCACTCCCTCGCCCAGGGCTCCGCCTGCGCCTCCGAAGCCTTCTTCCCCTTCGCCGACGGCCTGCTGGAAGCCGTCGCCGCCGGCGCCACGGCGGTGATCCAGCCCGGCGGCTCGATCCGCGACGATGAGGTCATCGCCGCCGCCGACGAGGCCGGCGTCGCCATGGCCTTCACCGGGGTGCGCGTGTTCCGGCACTGAGGTCCTCAAGGGGCGCGTGTCCTGTCTCCTCCCCGCGCCACGCGTGGGGAGGGGGACCGCGAAGCGGTGGAGGGGTGAGGCCGCGCCGCTGACGCCGGCCATTCTGCGACCGCTTCACCCCTCCACCATCCTTCGCCTGCGGCGCCGGATGGTCCCCCTCCCCATCGCTCCGCGAAGGGGAGGAGACGGACTCCACAACCGCGGCTAAGCTTCTTCCATGGACACCCTTTCCCAGCGCTGGGCCCGCCTCGAACCCCACACCACGGTCGTGGGTCCCGACGACGACCGCCCCCGCCCGGCGGTGCTGCTGTTTCACGGCTGCGGCGGTCTGCGCGGCCATCTGCCGAAATACGCGGAGGTCGCCCGGCAGGCCGGCTGGCGCGCCTTCACGGTGGATTCGTACGGCCCGCGCGGCTGGAGCCGGAGCTTCGCCATGGCCACGGTCTGCACCGGCCTGCTGCTGCGCGGCCATGAGCGGGCCGGGGACATCCTCGCGACCCTGCATGGAGTCTCGCAGCGGCCGGACGTCGACGCCTCGAAAATCGTCCTCGCCGGCTGGAGCCACGGCGGCTGGGGGATCATGGAGGCGATGAGCGCCGACCGCTCGCGCCCCGGCCTCGGCCTCGCCGACCCGGGCTCGGTCTCGCTCGACGGCGTGATCGGGACCTATCTGGCCTACCCCTACGTCGGCGTCGCCGCCCTCAACCGCATGCGCCCGTGGCGCCACTGTCCGAAGACCCTGGCGGTGATCGCCCGCTCGGACCACCTGACCACTGTCCGCAACGCCGAGCGCGTCCACGCCATGATCCGCGACTGCGGGGCCGAGGTGGAGACCTGGATCGCCGACGGCACGCACAGCTTCGACGAGCCGATGACCGCCCCGCCGATGCGCTACGACCCGGTGCTCTCCGACGAGGCCCTGCGCCGCTTTGGGGCCCTGCTCGGCGACGTGGCGGTCGCGCCGGCGGCGTGAGGCGGCTATAGGCCGGGCATGACCACCCTGCTGTACGGCCGCCCCCCCGCGGTGTTCGATCCGCCCGGCGACGCCATCCAGATATCGCCCCTGATTCCCGGCTCGGCCCCGCTCGAGAGCCTTGCCGAGGGTTCGGCGGACGCCGCCATGATCTACGCCCCGCCCGGTGTGCTCGAGCGGCGCTACACCCTGGCCCTCGCCCTCAAGGCGCTGAAGGCCGGCGGCCGTCTCGACGTCATGGCCCCCAAGGACAAGGGCGGCTCGCGGCTGAAGAAGGAGCTGCAGGCCTTCGGCCTCGACGTCGCCGAGAGCGCCAAGGCCCACCACCGGCGCTGCGTGGCGCTGCGGCCAGAGACGGTGACGGGGCTGGACGAGGCGATCACGGCCGGGGGGCCTCGCCGGGTCGAGGGGCTGGACGCCTGGTCCCAGCCCGGCGTCTTGGCCTGGGACCGGATCGACCCGGGCACCGCCCTGCTGGCCCAGCACCTGCCGCCGTTGAAAGGGGTGGGGGCCGACCTCGGCTGCGGCTACGGGGCCCTGGCCACCGTGGTCCTCCGCTCGCCCGCGGTGACGGCCCTGCGCCTGGTCGACCTCGATCGCCGCGCGGTCGAGGCGGCGCGCCGCAACGTCGAGGACCCCCGCGCGACCTTCGACTGGGCCGACGCCCGCACCGTGGAAGCGAGCGGCGATCTCGACTTCGTGGTCATGAACCCGCCCTTCCACGACGGGGGAGCCGAGGACCGGCGCCTCGGCCAGGCCTTCATCCGCAAGGCGGCGGAGCTGCTTCGGAAGGGCGGCGTGTTGTGGCTGGTGGCGAACCGCCACCTTCCGTACGAGGCCGAACTCGCCGCGGCGTTCAAGCGGGTCCGGCCGGTCGCCGACGCCGGCGGCTACAAGGTCCTCGAGGCGGTGAAGTGAAGAAGCCGGTCACGATGCGCGTCGACCGCCTGCTCGGCTCCATGGGCTACGGCTCGCGCGCCGAAATGGCCCGGCTGGCGAAGGCCGGGGGCGTCGTGCTGGACGGGGTCGAACTGACCGACGTTTCGCAGCGCATCGCCGTCACCCCTGACCTGCCCTCCCGCATGCAGGTCGACGGCCGCCCGCTCGACCCGCCGCCGGGCCTGACGCTGATGCTCAACAAGCCGCTGGGCATGACCTGTTCGCACAAGGAGGACGGGGCGCTGGTCTACGACGTCCTGCCCGACCGTTGGCGCCGCCGCGAGCCGGCCATCTCGACCATCGGCCGGCTCGACAAGCAGACCTCGGGCCTGTTGCTGATGACCGACGACGGCGACCTGCTGCACCGGGTGATCTCGCCCAAGCGGCACGTGGCGAAGGTCTATCGCGCCACCCTGGCCCGCCCGCTGGCCGGGACCGAGGCGGCCCTGTTCGCCGCCGGCGGCCTGATGCTCGAGGGCGAGGACAAGCCCCTGGCCCCTGCCCAACTCGAGGTGCTGTCGCCAACCGAAGCCCGCCTGAGCGTCACCGAGGGCCGCTACCACATGGTCCGGCGCATGTTCGCCGCCGTCGGCAACCACGTCGAGGCGCTCCACCGCGAACGTATCGGCGGCCTGTCCCTGCCCGACGACCTGGCCCCGGGGGAATGGCGGCTGCTGGACGCGGCCGAGGTGGAGAGCATCCTGTCGAGCTAGTCCGCCGAACGTCGCTATACAAAACAAGGGTCGTCTGATACACCTCGAACGTGTGTGGGGGGATCGTATGCGCATACTCGGGGCTATCATCCTCGCGTCCGTCGCGTTGACGACGACTGCGGGATGCTCAACCGTTGAGGCCTTCCGCGCCGGTTTTCCACGTCTGCCAAGCGCGCCGATGACCGACGACCGGGACGACCTGGAGAGATGGTCGGACCAACTGGATATTACGCGCGACAACCTGAGAACCTACGATCTGACCAGAGGTCGGCAGGTCTTCCGCAGTGGAACGGACGGTGCCGGCGTCACCATTTCCGAAAGCGAATACCCGGCGCTTCTCGAGGCGTATGTGCGGGCGCGCCATGATCAGATAGACGGGCTCTGCAGCGTCTTCTTCAACAGTCTTCAGAACCTGTCGTCGACGTCCCGGTGGAGCCGGGACCAGGTCAACGCCCTCGCGGAATTCTCTTCGATGATGATGGGGCTGGGCGGCGCCGCGAGCAAGCAACTGGCGGCCTTGTCCGGTGCGCAGGTGCTGTTCAATGATTCTTATGACGCCGCCTCGGCGGCTCTGCTCATCTCCGCGGATCCTTACCGGGTCCATCGGGCCGTCACCACGGCCCAGACCGACTTCAGCGCGCGCAACCCGGGCAATCCGATTTCGAACTACCGCCAAGCGGAAGCCTTGGTGCGCGGCTATGCAGAGCCTTGCACACTGATGGGGGTGCAGCGCCTCATTTCCGAAGCGTTGGACAGCCAGATCGCCGGGTCTACCGGGAGCCCGACCGGCTTGGCTCTTCGTCTGAACACCCTGATGTCGTCGCTCGGGGACGTCACGCCGCCCGGCGCCGCGGCGCTGGAGCCCCTGGAGCCGTCCGATCTGACCGAAGAGAGCCTGCCGATTCTGTACTGGCTCATGAGGCTCAGCCCGTCGGACGCAGAGCGCGCGGCCGCGCTGGACCGCCTTCCCGCCGCCCTGCGTACGCGTGTGGAACATCTCCTGGGCGCCGCAGGGCCCGAGCGAGCCGAAATCGAAAGACAGCTGGAAGGCATCGACCAGACGAGCCCGTCTGTCGGGCGCGCTGCGAGACGCCTCCAGGCGGATTTCCGCGCCGCCGAGGCCGCCCGGGTGGAGACTCCGCCCGTGTCGCCCACTGGCGAGGATCAAGTCACCGAGGCGGTGGCACCCGGAACCACAACCGGCGACCCGAGGCCAGACGACAACACAGACGGGAGCACAGAAGGGAACAGAGGCCCACCCGCCTGACAGACGCTTGACCGGGCTGGGCGTGTGTGCGCCGGTCCGGTCATGACCCTCGCCAAGATCTGCGGCCTGACCACGCCGGACACGCTGGACGCGGCCCTCGCCGGCGGCGCGGCCTACGTCGGCGCGGTGGCCTTTGCGAAGAGCCCGCGGCATCTGGAGCCGGTCCACGCCGCCAACCTGTTCGAACGGGCCCGCGGCCGGGCGAAGGTGGTTGCCGTGACGGTCGACGCCGACGACGTCCTGCTCACCGCCCTGGCCCTGATCCTGAAGCCGGACCTGATCCAGTTGCACGGATCCGAGACGCCGGAGCGGGCGCGGCAGGTGCGGACCCTGACCCGCGCCGGGATCATCAAGGCCCTGCCGGTGCGCACGGCGGCCGACCTCGCCGCCGCCGCGGCGTGGGAGGAGGTCGCCGACCATCTGATGTTCGACGCTAAGCCGCCCGAGGGCGCCGGCCTGCCCGGGGGGGTCGGGGCCCGTTTCGACTGGACGCTGCTGGCCGGCCGCAGCTTCCGCCGCCCTTGGTTCCTTGCCGGCGGTCTGTCGCCGGACAACGTCGCCGAGGCCGTCCGCATCACCGGCGCGCCCATGGTCGACGTGTCCTCTGGCGTGGAAACGGCCCCCGGTGTTAAGGACCCTGCCCTGATCGCGGCCTTCCTCGAGGCCACCCGGTCGGCCTGATTTCCGCCGCTCCCCCGCGCGAGACAAGCCCGTGAACGCCATCCTGCCGAACCAGTACGCCATGCCCGACGCCGAAGGCCGCTTCGGCCCCTACGGCGGACGGTTCGTCGCCGAGACCCTTATGCCGCTGATCCACGAGCTGGGCGCGGCGTACGAGGCGGCGAAGGCCGATCCCTCGTTCCAGGCCGAGCTGGACGGCTTCCTGACCGACTATGTCGGCCGGCCCAGCCCCATGTACCTCGCCGAGCGCCTGACCGAGCATCACCGCGGGGCCGACATCTGGTTCAAGCGCGACGAGCTGAACCACACCGGCGCCCACAAGGTGAACAACTGCATGGGCCAGATCCTGCTGGCCATGCGCATGGGCAAGACGCGCATCATCGCCGAGACCGGGGCCGGCCAGCACGGCGTGGCCACGGCCACCGTCTGCGCCCGTTTCGGCCTGCCGTGCGTGGTCTACATGGGCGCCGCCGACGTCGAGCGGCAGTCGCCCAACGTCTTCCGCATGAAGCTGCTGGGGGCCGAGGTGGTGCCGGTGACCTCGGGCCGCGGCACGCTCAAGGACGCCATGAACGAGGCCATGCGCGACTGGGTGACCAATGTCGCGGACACCTACTACCTGATCGGCACCGCCGCCGGGCCGCACCCCTATCCGGCCATGGTGCGCGACTTCCAGAGCGTCATCGGCCGCGAGGTCCGCGCCTCCATGCTGGCGCGCCGCGAGAAGCTGCCCGACGCCTGCGTGGCGGCCATCGGCGGCGGCTCCAACGCCATCGGCCTGTTCCATCCCTTCATCGACGACGCCGGCGTGCGCCTGATCGGGGTCGAGGCGGCCGGGCGCGGGCTCGACACCCCGGACCACGCCGCCTCGCTGCAGGGCGGCCGGCCCGGCGTGCTGCACGGCAACCGCACCTGGCTGCTGCAGGACGACGACGGCCAGATACTCGAGGGCCATTCCATCTCGGCCGGTCTCGACTACCCCGGCATCGGCCCCGAGCACGCCTGGCTGAAGGAGATCGGCCGGGCCGAATACCGCGCCGCCACCGACGCCGAGGCGCTCGAGGCCTTCCAGCTCTGCGCGAAGCTGGAGGGGATCATCCCGGCGCTGGAGCCCAGCCACGCCCTGGCCCGGATCGGCGAGATCGCGCGCGAGGTGGGCAAGGGCGGCGATGTCGTGCTCAATATGTGCGGGCGGGGCGACAAGGACATCTTCGCCGTGGCGAAGCATCTGGGCGTGGAGCTCTAGGACCATGAAACTGACCCTTCTGGCCGCCGCGGCGGCCCTCATCGCTGCTCCGGCCGCGGCCCAGAGCGCCCTGCCTGACGTGCCGCTGCTGGCTGGCGCCACGCCCGCCCCGGATTGCGGCAACCTGTACGGCCTTGCCGGCAAGGCCTTCTGCGTCAGCGCGCCGCTGGCGGCTGTCGGCTCGCTGGCCGACGCCTATGTCGCGGAGCTGGAGTCGCGGGGCTGGCTGGTCGCCGCCGGCGACGCCAACCGCGTGGTCTTCGTCAAGCGCCGCGACGGCGGCGGCTGCGACGGCTTGCAGATGCAGGCCTTCTACGACACCTCCCGCCCCGCCGGGCCGGAAGCCATGGGCTATCTCGGCTTCGGCGTGATCCCCGGCGACGTCTGCGCCGCCGGCCAGCCGGGGGCGGCGCCGCAGCAATGACCACCGCGCGCATCGACGCCCGCTTCGCGGCGCTGAAGGCCGAGGGCCGGGCCGGGTTCGTGGCCTATGTCATGGCGGGGGACCCCTCGCGCGACGAGGCGCTGGAGATCCTGCGCGGCCTGCCCGCCGCCGGGGCCGACATCATCGAACTGGGCTTTCCCTTCTCCGACCCCATGGCTGAGGGGCCGCCGATCCAGCGCGCCGCCCTGCGCGGCCTGAAGGCGGGCCTGACCCTGAAAGGCACGCTCGACCTGGCGCGCGCTTTCCGCGCCGGCGACGCCGACACGCCGGTGATCCTGATGGGCTACCTCAACCCGGTCGAGAGCTACGGCTACCAGGCCTTCGCCCGCGACGCGGCCGACGCGGGCGTCGACGGCGTCATCGTGGTCGACTGCCCGCCCGAGGAGTCCGGCCCGCTGTCGGCCGCCCTCGATGCGGCGCAGGTGTCGCTGATCCGTCTCGCCACGCCGACCTCCGACGACGCGCGGCTGAAAGTCATCGCGCGGGGGACGTCGGGCTTCGTCTACTACGTCTCGGTGGCTGGCGTGACCGGCGTCAAGGAGGCCCAGGCCGCCTCGGTGGCCCCGGCGGTCGAGCGGGTGCGCCGCGCCTCCGGCCTGCCGGTCGCGGTCGGCTTCGGCGTGAAGACGCCCGAACGCGCCGCCGAGATCGCCCGCGTCGCCGACGCCGTGGTCGCCGGCTCGGTGCTGGTCGACGAGGTCGCCGCCGCACTCGCGGCGAACGAACCCGCCGCCGCCCGCGTTCTGGCCCGGGTCAGGTCGCTCGCGGACGCGGTCCGGGGTGCACGGACGCCGGAAACCGTCTAAAGCGCCGCCATGGTCGACAAGAACAAACCCCAGCAGGAGAAGCGCGGCGGCTGGCTGAGCCGCTTCGCCCCCGGCGTGCGCAAGATCGTCAGCCGGCGCGACACGCCGGACAATCTGTGGGTCAAGGATCCCGACACCGGCGAGATGCTGTACCGGTCGGACCTCGAGGGATCGCTGTGGGTCACGCCTTCGGGCCGGCACATGCGCATCGACGCCCCGACCCGGCTGCGCTTCACCTTTGACGACGGCGAGTACGAGCCGATCGATACGCCCGACGTGCCCGAGGACCCGCTGAAATTCTCGGACGGCAAACCCTACCGCCAGCGCCTCGACGCGGCCCGCAAGGCCGCCGGCCGCAAGGACACCATGGCCATCGGCTTCGGCTCCGTCGGCGGCGCCGAGGCGGTGGTCATCGTCCAGGACTTCACCTTCATGGGCGGCTCGCTGGGCATGGCCGCGGGCGAGGCCTTCATCGCCGCAGCCCGCGAGGCGATCGCGCGCGGCGTCCCCCTGGTCTGCTTCACCGCCGCCGGCGGCGCGCGCATGCAGGAAGGCGCCCTCAGCCTGATGCAGATGGCCCGAACCACCCTGGCCATCCAGGAGCTGAAGGCGGCCCAGCTGCCCTTCGTCGTCGTCCTGACCGATCCGACCACCGGCGGCGTCACCGCCAGCTACGCCATGCTGGGCGACGTCCACCTCGCCGAGCCGGGCGCCCTGATCGGCTTCGCCGGTCCGCGCGTCATCGAGGCGACCATCCGCGAGAAGCTGCCGCCGGGCTTCCAGCGCGCCGAATACCTGCAGGAGAAGGGCATGGTCGACCGCGTGGTCGTCCGCGCCGACCTGCCGCGCGTGCTGGGGCAGATCCTGTCGATGCTGATGGGCGGGAAGCGCCGGGCGGCCTGACGCCGGTGGATCCGATCTCCGCCCGCCTGCGCGCCCGCCACCCGCAGCGCATCGACCTGTCGCTGGACCGGATGCGGACGCTGTGCGCGGCGCTCGGCGATCCGCAGCACCGCCTGCCGCCGGTGATCCATGTCGCCGGCACCAACGGCAAGGGCTCGACCGTCGCCTTCATCCGCGCCATCGCCGAGGCGGCCGGGCTGCGCGTCCACGCCTACACCTCGCCGCATCTGGTCCGCTTCAACGAGCGCATCCGCCTGGCCGGAAAGGTGATCGGCGACGACCAGCTCAACGCCATTCTCGACCGCGTCGAGGCCGCCATCGACTCCTCCGGGAGCGAGGCGACGGTATTCGAAAGCACCACCGCCGCCGCCTTCCTGGCCATGAGCGAGACGCCCGCCGACCTGGCGGTGATCGAGGTCGGGCTCGGCGGCGTGCTCGACGCCACCAATGTCATCGAGCGCCCCCTGCTCAGCGTCATCACCCCGGTGGATCTCGACCATGCCGAATTCCTCGGGACCAGCCTGCGCGGCGTGGCGGTGGAGAAGGCGGGCGTTCTCAAGCCGGGCGCGCGCGGCCTGATCGCCCGTCAGGCGGAGGAGGCCATGGCCGCCATCGAGGCCGCGGCCGCGGCGGTGCGCGCCCCGCTCACCGTCATGGGGGTGGATTTCGACGCCTGGGCCGAGCGCGGCGGCCTCGCCTTCCAGGACCAGACCCGTTTTCTCGACCTGCCCGCCCCGGCGCTGCCGGGCCCGCACCAGATCGCCAACGCCGGACTGGCGGTGGCCGTGGCGCTGGAACTGGACCTGCCCGAGGCGGCCATCGCCGAGGGGCTGGCCGCGGCGCGCTGGCCGGCGCGCATGCAGCGGCTGACCGCGGGACCGTACGGGGAGGCGGCGCGGGCGGCGGACGCCGAACTGTGGCTGGACGGCGGACACAATCCCCACGCCGCGCGCGCCCTGGCCGAAACCCTGGCGGCGCGGCAGGCGAAGGCGCCCCGCCCGCTGGCCCTGATCGTCGGCATGCTGGCCAACAAGGACGCCGGCGGCTTCTTCGAGGCCTTGAGGGAGTCGGGCGCGACGGTCTTCACCACCCCGTTCGAGGGCGCCGCCGCCGAGCCGGAGGCCTTGGCGGCCGTGGCGCGCGGTCACGGCCTCGGCGCGACCGCCTGCGCCTCGGTCGACGAGGCCCTGGACCGCGCCCTGCGCCTCGGCGCCGGACGGGTGGTCATCTGCGGCTCGCTGTACCTCGCCGGCGAGGTGCTGGGCGCCAGCCGCGAGACCTGGCCGGACTGAGGATCAGGCGGCCGCCGACGCCGAGATGCCGCTCTCGGCCAGCCATTCGACGATCTTGCCCTTGGGCATGGCGCCGACCTTCATCGAGGCCAGCTGGCCGTCCTTGAACAGCATCAGGGTGGGGATGCCCTTCACGCCGAGGCGCGAGGGGGTCATCGGGCTGTCGTCGATATTGACCTTGGCGATGACGACCTTGCCGGCCAGCTCGTCGGCGATCTGCTCCAGGGCCGGGCCGATCTGCTTGCACGGACCGCACCACTCGGCCCAGAAGTCGACCAGCACGGGGGTGGAGGATTTCAGGACGTCGGCTTCGAAGCTGTCGTCTGTGACCTTGACGGTGGCCATGGGCTCTCCTTGGCGCCGACCCGGGCGCGCGGTTGGAAAATCGGTCGGAGATCATGGAATGATTCCGGCCTGTCGGAAGCGATGTGGGGCGCCGGGCCGTTCAAATCAACGCGCGTCGGCGAGGGCGGCGTCCATCAGAGGCTGCGGCACGGGCATCAGCCTCGGCCCGTCGGTCCAGACGAGGGCCGCCTCCACCGGACGGTCCGGGTAAATACGTCCCAGCACCGCGGCATAAACCGCCATCTGCAGCACATAGGCGGGATCGGCGTCCTCGATGCGCGCCGGGGCGGGGCGGTTCGTCTTGAAGTCGATCACCAGCACCCGCTCCGGCGTGATCACCAGCCGGTCCATCCGCCCCGAGATGCGTACCCCGGCCGGCAGCCCGGGCGCGCCGCCGGCGAGGGCCACCTCCGCCCGCGAGCCGGGTCCGAACACCGGCGCGAAGCGGGCGTCGTCCAGCACGGAGAAGGCCGCCCTGATCATCTCGGCGCGCTGATCCTCGTTCAGGTCCCGCTCACGCGACAGCATGCGGACCGCGGCCGCCGGCCGGTCGGCGGGGGCGATGTCCGGCAGCCGTTCGAGCAAGCGGTGGATCAGGTCGCCGCGCCGGTAACGGCCCAGGCCGCCGGCCGTCTCCAGGGGCGAGGCCGCCGGGGCCCGCGCCGTCTCCTCAAGCCGGGTGGGAGAGGTCCAGCGCACCCCGGACTCGCGCAGGGGCTCTGACGAGAGCCACGCCGGGACGGCCGCGGCTGGCGCGGAGCCCCTCTCCGCCGGCGGCAGGCGACGGGGGTCGGCTCCGAAGCGGCGGGCGGGGCCCGACGGGGTCTGCACCTCGCGGACGCCTTCCAGCCGACCGAAGGCCGCCTCCACCGGACCCCACCACGCCTTGACGTTCTCGATCTTGCGGTTGCTGGCGAGGCGTCCGCCGATGATCAGCCGGTCGCGGGCGCGGGTCAGGCCGACATAGAGGAGCCGCAGCGATTCCTCCCCGGCCTTGCGCTTGCGCAGGTCCCGGGCTTCGGCCGAGGCGTCGCAGTCGCGGCTGGAGGAGCCGCACCACAGGAAGCCGCCGTCTTCCGTCTCCAGCAGGGCGTCGCCGGCCGGGTCGTTGAAGATGGTGTCCGGCAGGATGACGATCGGCGCCTCCAGCCCCTTGGACGAGTGGGCCGTCATCACCCGCACCTCGCCGCGCGGCTCGTCCATCTCGCGCTTCACCGTCTGATCGATGGTCCCCAGGAAGGCGCAGAAGCGCTCCAGGTCGGTCACCCCCCGCCCCTCCGCCGCCCGCGCCTGGTCGAGGAAGGCGTCGAGCGCGTCGGCGGCCTCGGCCCCCAGCCGGGTGATGAACCTCTGCCGCACGGTGAGGCCGCGCGCGTCGCGGCGGTTGAGCAGCCGGGCGAACAGGTCGAACGGCGTGCGCTCGCGCGCTTCCTTGCGCAGCCAGCGCACCAGCACCCGCGCCCCGGTCCACTCGGGCCGCTCGTCGGCGCGGGCGCGCAGGGTCCGCCACAACGAGCCCTTGCGGCCCTGGGCGAGGTCGAACAGTCCCTGTTCGTCGACGTCGCACAACGGGCTGCGCAGCACGCCGGCCAGGGTCAGGTCGTCATCGGGGAACAGGGCGGCGCGGCCGAGGGCCAGCAGGTCCTCGAACACCGGGTGCTCGGCCAGCTTCAGCCGGTCGGCCCCGGCCACCGGGACCCCGCCGCGCTTGAGGGCGCGCAGGATCTCCTCGAACATCGGCCCGCGCTTGCGCACCAGCACCAGCACGTCGCCCCAGCCGGCCGCGCGCCACGTCTTGCGGTCGGGGCTGTCCGGATCGTGCACCGCCTCGCCGCCCTCGACGATGGCGCGCACCTCGGTCACGATGCGCTCCGCGAGCTGGCGACGTGCCCCCCGGCCTTCGCCGGCGTCCACCGGCTCGTCCCAGGCGCGCCGGTCGGCGCCCGGCTGTTCCTGCACCTCCGGCCAGAAGTCGATCGTCCCCGGACCGTCGTCCCGTCCCGCGACATGTTCGATGAACGGCGCGTCCGGATCGCCGGCCAGGCCGCGGCCGGGGCTCAGCGCCGTCGCCCGTTCCGGCGAGGCGAAGACGGCGTCGACCAGCTGCAACACCTCGCGCGTCGAGCGCCACGACTTGACCAGCGGCACCGCCCGGAACTCGCGGCCCGCCGCCGCAGCCATGCGGTCGTACTCCTGGCTTTCGGCCACCAGCCGTTCCGGCGCCGCCCCCTGGAAGGAGAAGATCGACTGCTTCTCGTCGCCGACCACGAAGACGGTCCGCTCGCGGCCGTCCTCGCGCGCCCCGGCGCCGGCGAAGAACTCCGCGGTCAGGGCCCGCGCGATGTCCCACTGCTCGGGCGAGGTGTCCTGGGCCTCGTCGATCAGCAGGTGGTCCACCCCGCCGTCCAGCTTGTAGAGCACCCAGGCCGCGCCCGGGCCGTCGGTCAGCAGCCGGCGCGCCGCCACGATCAGGTCGGCGAAGTCCAGCGCCCCCGCCGACGCCTTGGCCGCGGCATAGGCCCCGGCGTAGACCCCGGCCAGGGTCAGGGCGTGGACCGTGTCGCGGGCCACCCGGGCGGCCTTGGCCCGGCTCACTGCGGCCGCAAGGCGTTCCTGCTCCGTCGCAAGCCAGGCGCAGGTCTGGGCGTCGACGGCGCGCGTGGCTATCGTCTTGCGCGGCGTGCCGTCGCCGCCGTCGGTGAAGAATATGGCTTTCGCCGCAGTCACCGGGGCTGCCCCTGCCAGCACCGCGTCGGCCACCGCTTGCAGAGCCCTCTGCAGGGGCTGATCCGTCTTCTCATTGCCGAGGGCCGCCGCCGCCGCTGCGCGCCGCCAAGCATCGGGATCGAGGGCGGGCGGAGAGACCGCAGCGGCTTCCACCGCCTCGGGGTCCTCGATGGCGTCCAGACCGACAGACGCGGCTACCGCGTCTTCGAGGTTCGCCAGCCCCCCGCAGCGCTCGACATAGGCGGCCAGCTCCGCCCGCCGCGCCTCGAACGTGGCGAACATGCCCTCGAAGGCCTCGTGGTGCAGCGCCTCGCTCATCGCCTCATAGGCTTCGGACAGGCCCGCATAGGCCCCCGTCAGCGAGGCCCGCGCCACGGCCTCGCGGGCGACCGCGGCGATGGCCGAGGCCTCGACGTCGTCGATGACGCGGAAGCGCGGCGACACCCCGGCCTCGACCGGAAACCGCCGCAGCAGCTGCTCGCAGAAGGCGTGGATGGTCTGGATCTTCAGGCCGCCGGGCGTCTCCAGCGCGCGGGCGAACAGGGCCCGGGCCTCCGACAGCTGCGCCGCGCCATAGTCGCCGGCCGCCTTGCCCTCCAGCCGGGCGAGATCCTGGCGCAGGTCGGCGTCGGCGGCCACCGCCCAGCGTCCCAGTCGCTGATACAGTCGCCGCTGCATCTCGGCCGCGGCCGCCTTGGTGAAGGTCAGGCACAGCACCGCGTCCGGGCGGGAGCCGCCGAGCAGCAGCCGCGCCACGCGGTTGACCAAGGTGGTGGTCTTGCCCGAGCCGGCGTTGGCCATGACGAAGGCGTTGAGCCGCGGGTCGGCCGCGATGTCCTGCGGCTGGCGCGGGAAGGGGTGCACCGTCATTCGCCGCCCTCGCCCTCTTCCGCCACCGACCACTCCCGCACCCGCGCCAGATGGTCGTAGTCCGACACCGGCCTCTGGGCGAACTGCGGCGCATTGCGCGAGGTGAAGGCCTCGCCAGGCCGTTCGTAGCGCGCGATCAGCGCCACCAGCCCAGCCAGCGCCTCGTCGACGGTCTGCGTCACCGGCTGGGGATCGCGCTTCTGGGCGTCGCCGCTGCGGTCGCAGACGGTGGCCGGCGGCCGACGTCCCGTCACCGTGACGTAGAGCAGCTGGTCCGGCTCCGGCCGGCCCGCGCCCTCGAACCCGCCCGCCCGGGCGATGGCCGCGGTCAAGGACAGCTGCGGCGAGAAGCCGGTTCGCACCTGTTTCCAGCTCGGCGCGCCCCCGGTCTTGAAGTCGATCACCGTCAGCCGGCCGTCGCGCACCTCCAGCCGGTCGGCCCGGGCGCTGAGGCGGAAGGGTTCGCGCGGGGCGTCGATCTCCATCACCCCGCGCTGCTCGATCAGGACCTCGGCCCCGTCGGCGCGGCGCCCGGTCTCGAAATCCACGGCCCAGTCGCCGAGATTGCGGGCCAGGGCGGTCTCGCGCGCCAGCGCCGCCTCGGGCATGCCGCCCTCGCGCAGGCGGGTCAGGTAGAGGCCGGCGAAGGTCGCGGCCGCCCCGGCGCGGTCGAGCCCGGGCCAGGCGCGCGCGAAATCCTCCAGCGCCGCATGGATGGCGGTGCCGCGCAGACGGGCGTCGACGCGCTCGTCGGGGCGGGGCAGGGCCTCAAGGTCGAGGATGAAACGGGCGTAGGTGGCGTAGGGGTCGCGCACCCACTCCTCGACCCGCGTCACCGACAGCCGGCGCGGGCGCAGCTCGACCGGCGGCGTCGGCGCCGGCCGGGGGGCCGGGCGC
>JAEYUE010000023.1 GCA_023433655.1 Pseudomonadota bacterium
CAGATCGGCATGGCCGGCGAGGGCCTCGTCGATGGCGTTGTCGACCACCTCATAGACCATGTGGTGCAGGCCCGAGCCGTCGTCGGTGTCGCCGATGTACATCCCCGGCCGCTTGCGGACCGCGTCCAGGCCCTTGAGAACCTTGATGGAGTCGGCGCCATAGGCGGCTTCCTCGGCGGTGTCGGCGCGGCGCTCGGTCGGGGTCTGGTCGGTCATCAATTCGGTCGGATCATCGCCCGTTGCGGGCCGGAAGGGGCGGCGGATCCACCGCCCGGAATCAACGCGTTCCGGGCGGCGAATCTGATCCGCGCCGGAACGCCCAACATATAGGAATCACCGGGAGAATTGCGAGGGAAACCGGACGCCGCTCCACAGGCCGAAGCGGGCCGCCGCGGGGCCTCGGGAAGAGGCGGCGGCCAACCCCCGGGCCGGCCGCCGTCACAGGGTCGTCAGGCCAGCGAGCCGTCGATGTCCTTGCAGGCCTGGATCAGGCCCTTCACCGACTCCACCGACTTCGCCAGCATGGCCTTCTCGTCGTCGTTGGTGGTGAACTCGACCACCTTCTCGACGCCGCCGGCGCCGATCAGGGCGGGGACGCCGACATAGAGGTCGCTCAGGCCGTACTCGCCCGACAGCCAGACGGCGCAGGGCAGGACACGCTTCTGGTCCAGCAGGTAGGAACGGGCCATGGCCACGGCGCTCTCGGCCGGGGCGTAGAAGGCCGAGCCGGTCTTGAGCAGGGCGACGATCTCGCCGCCGCCCTTGCGGGTGCGCTCGACGATGGCGTCGAGGTCGGCCTGGCTCATGAAGCCCGCCTTGACCGCGTCAGGCAGGGGCAGGCCGCCGACGGTCGAGTGGCGCACCATCGGCACCATGTCGTCGCCATGGCCGCCCAGGGTCCAGGCGTGGATGTCCTGCACCGACACGCCGGTCTTCTCGGCGAGGAAGTAGGCGAAGCGCGCCGAGTCGAGCACGCCGGCCATGCCGACGACCTTTTCCTTCGGCAGGCCCGAGAATTTCTGCAGGGCCCAGACCATGGCGTCGAGCGGGTTGGTGATGCAGATCACGAAGGCGTTCGGGGCGTGCCTGGCGATGCCCTCGCCGACGGCCTTCATGACCTTGAGGTTGATGCCGATCAGGTCGTCGCGGCTCATGCCCGGCTTGCGCGGCACGCCGGCGGTGACGATGCAGACGTCGGCGCCGGCGATGTCGGCGTAGTCGTTGGCGCCCTTCAGGGCCACGTCCTGGCCGAACACGGCGGTGGCTTCGGCGATGTCCAGCGCCTTGCCCTGCGGCGTGCCCTCGGCGATGTCGAACAGGACCACGTCGCCGAGCGCCTCGCGCGCGCAGATGTGGGCCAGGGTGCCGCCGATCATGCCGGCGCCGATAAGGGCGATCTTCGCGCGAGCCATGTAGTTCGTCTCCGGGAGGAAGGTTGGCGGTCGGAAACCGCTGTCGGGCGGGGTCTAGACCCGCGCGCCCGGGCCTGCAACCGTGACGCCGCGTCACGGAGAGAGCATGAGCCGGCCCCCTGAGAGTCCCCGCCAGAGCCTGCCCGAGATGGTGGCGCCGGAAGACGTGCCCGACGGCCTGCTGACGGTCGCCGACGAGGGCGCCATCCGCGCGGAGCTCGAGGCGTGGCGGGTGAAGGTGCTGAAGCGGCCAAGCCTGTGGGACAAGGCCTCGCGGGCGACGCAGACGCGGATCAACCGGGCCATTCCCGAGCGGGTGCACGCCGTCGTCACCTCCGGCGTGGAGGCGATGACGAAGGGCATACTAACCGGCTCGGAGGTGCTGAACGTCCGCCCGCCGGCGGGCGGCTCGCTGGCGGCGCGCGAGGCCAGGGTCCGGGCGCTGATCCGGGCGTACCGCAACACCGCCGGCGTCGAGGGCGGGGTGGCCGGGGCAGGCGGCTTCGTGCTGGCGGCGGCCGACTTCCCGGCCCTGATGGCCATCAAGGTGCGCATGCTGGCCGACATCGTCTCGGTCTACGGCTGGGGCGGCGGTTCGCCGGGGGAGCGGCTGTTCCTGCTGCACATCTTCCACCTCGCCTTCGCCAGCGCCCAGCGCCGGCCGGAGGCGCTGAAGGCGCTTGAGGACTGGATCGCCGCGGGCGGCGCCGACATCGCGGACTACGACTGGCGGCGCTTCCAGCAGGAGTACCGGGACTACATCGACCTGGCCAAGATGGCCCAGCTGATCCCGGTGGTCGGCGCCCCGATCGGGGCGGTGGTCAATTGGCGGCTGGTCGACCGGCTGGGCGAGACGGCGATGATGGCCTGCCGGCTGCGCTGGTTCGCGGCCGCGTCATAAGGCAAGCTACTAGCAAAGCCAAAATCTATCGATTTTACTTCCGATCCCCGGAGGCGTTGGCTGCCGTCCTCGACACACCCGGCCGGAGGACACAGCCATGGACGGATCGCCCGCAAGCCCGCTGAGCAACCCGAGGAAGGAGCCCGCGGCGATGCGTTCGCTGCTGGGCCGCACCAACCGGGACTGGTGGCCCAATCAACTCTCCGTCGACATCCTGCATCAGCACGGCCGCACCGGCGACCCGATGGGCGACCGCTTCAACTACGCCGAGGCGTTCAAAAAGCTGGACTACGAGGGGGTGAAGCGCGACCTGCACGCCCTGATGACCGACAGCCAGTCGTGGTGGCCCGCGGACTACGGCCACTACGGCCCCTTCTTCATCCGCATGGCCTGGCACTCGGCCGGCACCTACCGCACCGGCGACGGGCGCGGCGGGGCCGGCTCGGGGCAGCAGCGTTTCGCGCCGCTCAACAGCTGGCCGGACAACGCCAACCTCGACAAGGCCCGGCGCCTGCTGTGGCCGATCAAGCAGAAATACGGAGCCAACCTGTCGTGGGCCGACCTGCTGATCATGGCCGGCAACGTGGCCATCGAGAGCATGGGCGGACCGGTGTTCGGCTTCGGCGGCGGCCGCGCCGACGTGTGGGAGCCCGAGAAGGACGTCTACTGGGGCACCGAGGAGAACTGGGTCGGCGACGAGGGCAACCAGACCCGCATCCAGCCCGACAAGCAGATGGCGCTGGAGGAGCCGCTCGCGGCGATCCAGATGGGCCTCATCTACGTCAATCCTGAGGGTCCCGGCGGCGTGCCCGACGCCCTGCAGTCGGCCCGCGACATCCGTGAAACCTTCGCCCGGATGGGCATGAACGACGAGGAGACCGCGGCCCTGACCGCCGGCGGCCACACCTTCGGCAAGGCCCACGGAAACGGCGACGCCTCCAAGGTCGGAGTCTCCCCCGAGGGCGCCGACATCGCCCAGCAGGGGCTCGGCTGGGTCTCGGGGCACGAGAGCGGCATGGGCGACCACACCATCACCTCGGGCATTGAGGGGTCGTGGACGCCGACGCCCATCACCTGGGACATGAGCTATTTCGACATGCTGCTGGACCACGAATACGAGCTGGTCCGCAGCCCCGCCGGGGCCAAGCAGTGGCAGCCGGTGGGCAATCCGCCGGAGACCCTGGCGCCGGCGGCGCACACGCCCGGCAAGCGCGTGCCGACGATGATGACCACCGCCGACATGGCCTTCAAGTTCGACCCCGAGTACCGCAAGATCATGGAGCGGTTCCGGGCCGATCCGGCCTATTTCGCCGACGCCTGGGCCCGCGCCTGGTTCAAGCTGACCCACCGCGACATGGGGCCGAAGGTCCGTTACCTCGGGCCGGAGGTGCCGGACGAGGATCTGATCTGGCAGGACCCGATCCCGAAGCACACGGGGCCGCGTCTCGACGAGACCGGCATCCGGTCGCTGAAGGAGCGGATCGCCGCCGCCGACCTGTCGGTGGCCGACCTGGTGAAGACCGCCTGGGCCTCGGCCGTGACCTATCGCGGCTCGGACCATCGCGGCGGGGCCAACGGCGGACGGCTGCGGCTCGCCCCGCAGAAGGACTGGGAGGTCAACGAGCCGGCGCAGCTGGCGCGGGTGCTGGCCGTCTACGAGGACATCAAGGCCGCGTCGGGCCTCAACGTCTCGATCGCCGACCTGATCGTGCTCGGCGGCTCGGTGGGAATCGAGAAGGCGGCCCGGGCGGCCGGCCACGACATCGAGGTTCCGTTCGAGCCGGGCCGCACCGACGCCAGCCAGGAGCAGACCGACGTCGCCAGCTTCGCCGTGCTTGAGCCGAAGGCCGACGGCTTCCGCAACTACCTCAAGACGCGCTTCAACGTGCCGACCGAGGAGCTGCTGGTCGACCGGGCCCAGCTGCTGGGCCTGACCGCCCCGCAGATGACGGTGCTGGTCGGCGGCCTGCGCGTGCTGGGGGCCAACCACGGCGGCTCGACCCACGGAGTCCTGACCGACCGGCCGGGCCAGCTGACCAACGACTTCTTCGTCAACCTGCTCGACATGCGCACGGCGTGGAAGCAGGTCGAGGATCGCGGCGACGAGGTCTATGTCGGCTCCGACCGGGCGAGCGGCGAGGAACGCTGGACCGCCACCCGCACCGATCTGGTGTTCGGCTCCAACGCCCAGCTCCGGGCCCTGTCGGAGGTCTACGCCTCGGCCGACGCCGGCGGGAAGTTCGTGCGCGACTTCGTCTCGGCCTGGACCCACGT
>JAEYUE010000066.1 GCA_023433655.1 Pseudomonadota bacterium
CCTGAAGGCAACCCAGTATGATCCACGCCAGTTCGACCCTCGGAACCTCACGCGGACGCTGGCCCCAGCAGTCCGTCAACTGGTCGATCACCGCGCTGAGTCCCGCCCGCAGGAAACAGCCGAACACGGGATCGACGACCTGCACCGGGATGCGGTCCAGTATCCGGGATATCGGCCCCTGCCCCCCGGAGAGTTCCGACACCGGCATGCGGAGAATTTCGCCGACCATCGGCTCAATGGTCGCGGCGATCCAGAGCTCGCCTTCGTCGTCCGGCGTCACGGTGATCGCCAAGGTGATCTCGGCGCGCTCCCCGTTCTGACGGGTCACGGCGGCCGTGGCGGCCAGCCCCAGGGCGCCTGCCTCGACGAAGTCCTCGCGCGTCCAGTCGAGGGACAGCGAGTAGGCGTCGCCATTGTGGACGAATTCAAGGTGGGCGAGCATATTTTCCCCAATCGTTGTTTGGCGAGAATGGACTCACCTATGGATCAGGTAAACCCGCCCCCTTGCTCCGAGGCTTGCGCCAACGCCGTGCGCGATCTGAGTCAAATGTTCCTGCCGCGGGCCCTCGTCGCGGGACAGGCGGTTCCAACGGCCAGCGATCTGGACCTGGACCGGTTCTCAGCGCGCGGTCAGCGATGGCACCTCGCTGCCGTCGTCGCGGTGCTGGGCGGCAGGACGCCAGGCGAGATGGCGGCGCTGGTCGAGGCGGCCAGCGGGCCGGGCGTCGATCTGAGCCGCGCGGCGCAGGCGTGCCGGGACCTTGCGGAAGCGGCCGGACCCGGGGCTGCGGGAATCGTCCTGCGGGGCGCGGATCAGGCGTGCTGCGCGTTCGAGATCGGGCCGGACGTGGCGGACTGGTGGCGCGAGGCCGCCCGGGACCTCGGGAACCGGGAAATCCATCGGCGCCTGCGCGCGAAGAGAGGGCAGGTTCCGCGATTGTAGGGCCGGCGGCTATTCTCCGAGCGCCCGGAACCAACGCTCCAGCAACACCGCCTCCGCTCTCCGCGCAGCCGTGCGTTCGGCGGCCTCGGCGTCGACGCCCCACTGGCGTTCCTGGAAGGCCTCGTCGAGGCGGGACAGGTCGAAGGCCCCCTCCCCCGTCAGCGCCCCCCGCTGCAGGGCCAGGCCCAGCACCGCCGACCCCAGCAGCGGCGTGGCCATGGCCAGGCCGGCGAGGCCGAAATCGTCCAGCGCCAGCGCCAGCTCGCGCACCCGGGCGATGGCCGCGGGATCCTGCGCCCGGTGGATGACGCCTTCGACCGGCTCCAGCGCCACGCCGCACTCGGCCGCGGCCCAGTCGCGCCATGGCGTCCATTCGCGGGCCTGCTCGATCGCCAGCGCCGTCGGGTGTTCGGCCAGGTAGCAGAGCAGGTCCGAGCCGGCGAAGGCGGCGATCTCGTCGGCCACCGCCTCGCGGGCCTGCCCGATGCGGTCGATGGCGGTGGCGGCGAGACGGGTCGCGGGCATGGTCGCGGGGTCGAGGAACTCGCCCTGGGCGGCCCATTCGCCGGCGACCAGCCGGGCGGCGGCCTCGGTCGGCAGGGTCAGGGGCGCGTGGGCGGGCGTCTTCGGCGTACGTCCATCGAGGGTCACCGCCCAGCCGCCCTGCCCTTCCGCCACGTCGACGACGGTCCAGAAGCGCTTCAGACGCTCCTCGGACTCTCGGAATCCCTTGCGGGCGGCGACGTTGGGATCGAGCGGGGGGATGTGGGGCATGGGCGGCCGTCTACCCCGTCAGTTCGCGGGCCGTCCAGCGCGGCGGCCCGGCCGCCGGGCAGCGCGCGGGCGAAGCCGTCCAGTTCGCGCCCGTAGTCCCCGCCCATTACGTCATGCTGGGCCAGGCTGAGGGTGGCGACCAGCGGACTTCCGACGAGGTCCTCGATCTCGGCGAAGGCCGCGGGGTACGAACCGCCGCTGCCCGACAGGCAGAAGGCCGCGACCGCCTTCGCCCGCGGACCGTGCCGGCGCAGGAAGGACCGCAGCGGGGCCGCGGGCTTGCCGGCCCAGATCGGCCCGCCGGCCACCACCAGCCGGTAGGCGCCCGGGTCGGCGTCGAGGGTGATGTCCGGCGCGCGGCGCCGGAGGGACTCCCAGACGCCCCGTACGAAACCGCCGGCGCCCGCGTAGGAGACGGAGGTCCGTATCGGCCGGGCGTCGGCGCCGAGCCGCGCCGCCAGGGCGCGGGCCACCGTCTCCGTCGAGCCTGAGCGCGAATACCAGGTCACCAGAACGTCGGCCATGTCCCAACCTCCTCCGCAACGGGAAACCTGCCCCCACTGGCGGCGCGCGCCTTGATCCCGATCAAGGGCGGCCGGAACGCAAGTCCCGGCGTGACGGTTATCGCGGGCGCATGGACGACCGAGGAGACAGCCGCCGCGACCTCGCCGAGGACCGAACCGACCTGGCCGAGGACCGCACCGCCCTCGCCAACGAACGCACCTTCGCCGGCTGGGCGCGGACGGCCATGGCGGCGATCGGCATCGGGCTGGCCTTCAACGCCCTGTTCAAGGCCATGGAGCCGACTTGGGTCCCCAAGGCCATCGCCACCGTCTTCATCCTGCTGGGCCTGTTCCTGACCGTGATGGCCGAGCGCCGCGCCTGCGCGGTGTCCCGCCGGCTGGACACCCATTCGGTCAAGGAGATGGCGCAGATGAACCTGCGCGTCATCGCCATCGCCATGGGGCTGGGCGGGGCGGCCCTGATCGCGGCGATCTGGATGCTGGTCTGAGCTCGCGCCAGGGCGAGGTTGCGTCGCTGCGGGATGGTGAGCCAGATGACGGCGCCCTGTCGACGAGGTTCCCGATGAAGGCCATCCTGCCCCTGATCATATTGCTGGGCGTAGCAGCCTGCGAAGCTCCGCCCGCGACTCCCGAACCCCCCGCTGATCCGGCCGCCCCTTCCGCGCCCGCACCGCCGCAACCGCCGGGCGCTCCGCCGACGCCGCCGGCCCCGCCGGCCATCCTGTCGGGGCTCAGCCGCGCCGATTTCGAGAACCGGCTGCAGAACGGCGCTGGCTGCACCCTGTCGCGCGGCGAGGCGGATCTGGTGATGGCGGTGATCGGCGACGCCGTGGCCAAGGTGAACGGCGAGGTCGTCGACCTGACCGGCGCGCCCCCAACGGAGATCAGCGACATGGCGCGCGGTGGCCGTTTCGAGGGCGGCGGCGCGGTCATCCAGGTAGACGCGGCGCCCGATCGGGGCGATCCTGTCGCCGGGCCCGAGGGCTCCCTGAGCCGGCCGGTGCGGGCCACGGTGACCGCCGGCGGCCGGCGCGAAGTCTTCGACGCCGTCTGGACCTGCGCCAGCTAGGCTCAGGCGACGCGGGTCAGATCGGCGAAGCCGTCCAGCACCACCGTCAGTTCGGAGAAGGTTTCGGCCACATGGCGGGCGCCCGCGGCCCGCTGCTCCTCGACGGTGTGGAAGCCCCACGCGACGCCGAGCGGCAGGACGCCGGCGTTCCTCGCCATCAGGATGTCGTGCGCCGTGTCGCCGATCATCACCGTGCGGGACGGGTCGCTGTCGCAGGCGGCCATGGCGGCATGCAGCATGGCGGGATCAGGCTTGCCCGGGCCGTCCTCGGCGCAGTGGGACGAGAGAAACAGGTCGGCCCAGCCCTCGCGGGCCAGATTGCGGGCCACGCCGCGGCGGTTCTGGCCGGTGGCCAGGGCCAGCCGCCAGCCGTCGCGGTGCAGGCGGCGCAGAGTCGCCGTGGCCTCGGGATACAGCGGCTCCTCGTGGCCCTCGGCGTACATACGGTTGAAGCTGGCGCGGAAGCCGGCGACGAAACGGGCCAGGGTCGGGGCGTCGAGCCCCGGCTCGAGAACCGCCATGGCGTGCTCCAGCGACAGACCGACGATCTGGCGGACGCGGTCGTACTCGGGCTCGGGCAGGCCGATGTCGCGCGCGGCCTCGCAGGCGGCGCGGTGGATCGAGGCCCGGCTGTCGACCAGGGTGCCGTCGATGTCGAACACGGCGAGCGGCCGGCTCACGAGCGGATCCGCCTGACCCCCTCGAAGGGGTCGCTCTCGTCGCCCTCGGCCGCCTCGAAGCCGAAATGGGCGAAGCCGGCCTTCATTTCCGGGCTCAGCGGGGCGACGACCTTGAGCAGGCCGCCGCGCGGGTGCTCCAGCTCGATGCTGCGGGCGTGGAGCTGCAGCTTCAGGACACCGGACAGCTCGCGCGATTTCTCATCGCCGTATTTGGGGTCGCCGAGGATCGGGTGGCCAATGGCGGCCATGTGGGCGCGAAGCTGGTGAGTCCGGCCGGTGAAGGGGCGCAACGCCATCCAGGCGGCGCGGTGGGAGGCGCGGCTGATCGTGGCGTAGGCGGTCTCGGCCGGTTCGGCGCGCGGGTCCTTGCGGTCGGCCGGCCGCATCATCTCGAAGTCCGCGATGCCGGTCTTCTTCAGCGGCAGGTCGATCTGGCCGGCGGGCGGCTTCGGGTTGCCGATGACGATGGCCCAGTAGGTCTTCTTCGCCTGCCGCCGGGCGAAGGCCCCGGCCAGCCGCTTGGCCGCCTCAGGTCCCTTGCCCAGCAGCAGGACGCCGGAGGTGTCGCGGTCCAGCCGGTGCACCAGCCGCGGGCGATCCATGCCCTCCCCCCAGGCCGACAGCAGGCGGTCGACGTGGCGGCTGGTCTTGGTGCCGCCCTGGACCGCCAGGCCGTGCGGCTTGTTCAGGGCGATGACCATGTCGTCCTCGTACAGCACGAGGGATTTGGCGAAGCGGATGTCCTGTTCCGACAGGGCGTGCGGATCGCCGGCCTGCCGCGAGGTGTCGTCGGGGATGGGCGGCACGCGCACGGCGGCGCCGGCGGTCAGCCGCGCCTCGGGCTTCACACGTCCGCCGTCGACGCGGATCTGGCCCGAACGGGCCATCTTCTGCACCTGGATGTTGGACAGGTGCGGCCAGCGCCGCCGGAACCAGCGATCCAGCCGGATGCCGTCCTCGGCCTCGGCGACATAGAGGGTCTTCACTTCGCGCTTCGGCGCGTCCGCGGGCGGGGTCTCGTCGTTCAAGGGGCGGCTCCGAAGGCGCGGCGGGCGACCATCAGGCCGACGAACAGGGCGGCGACCGACAGGACCACCGACAGGGCGGCATAGCCCCCGGCCATGGCCAATTGGCGGCGCTCGATCATCAGCGCCGTCTCCAGCGAGAAGGCCGAGAAGGTGGTGAATCCGCCCAGCACGCCGACGGCGGCGAACAGGCGGATCGAGGCGCCTTGCCCCCCGCCCCGGAACGCCAGCCAGCCGGTCAGCAGACCCATCAGCAGGCCGCCGGCGAGGTTGACCGTCAGGGTGGCCCAGGGCCAGGCCGCCCCCGGCGCCAGACGCGCCGCCAGCGCGCCGGCCCCGTAGCGCGCGACGGCGCCCAGCGCGCCTCCGGCCGCAACGAGGAGAATGCGTGTCATCATGGGCGGCTTATACACGTCGCGTGGCGGGGATATAGCCGCAGGCGGCGCCCTGACGGGCCTGGCCCCCGGCCGGAAAATTCGCGACGGATCGTCTGCGACAATCTGTCCACGTCGCGGCGAAGTGTGTCATCATGCGCCGAGTCCCGTCGCCGGCGGCGATGGGCAGGGAGGATCCGGATGCTTGATGTCGCGCCACCCGTGGCGGCGGAGGTGACCGTCGTCTCCGTCTCCGAAACCCCCGCCTGGGAGCCGGGCGTCGACGCCACCCTCGTGCTGTTTCTTGGCCGCAACGCCGACGGGGCGGTGAAGCCCTTCTACGTCTCGTGGTTCGCCGCCGGCGGCGCCCTGCCCGAGCCCGGCAGCCGCTGCCGGCTGACCTACCGCAAGGCCCTGCCCGAGCAAGCGGGCGCCCGCGCCGCGCCGGTCCTCAAGGCCCCGGTGGTCGACGGCTTCAACTGCGAAGGCGACGCGTCCGCCCCCGATGGAGGCGATCAGGGCCGCGCCGGCCGCATCCGCGGCAAATGATCGATCTGCTGCTGGCGGTGGCGCACCCCCTTGCCGTTTTCGGCCTCGTCGCCGTCATGGCGATGGAAGCAATTGCGCTGCGCGGCCCGGCCATCGACACGGCCCGGCTGGCCCGGCTGGACGCCCTCTTCGGCGGCGTCGCGGGCCTGGCGCTGCTGATCGGCGTGCTTCGCGTCGTCTGGGGCGGCAAGGGCTGGGCCTTCTACGATGCCAACCCGTTCTTCTGGGCCAAGATCGGCCTGTTCGCGGCCATCGGCCTGCTGTCGATCGGGCCGACCGTCCTGATCATCCGATGGCGCAGGGCCGCCGCGAGCGATCCCGCCTTCGCCCCGCCCGCCGCCGAGCTGAAGCGGGCGCGGGCCCTGGTCGGGTTGGAAGCCCTGTTGCTCGTCCCGCTCCTGGCCTGCGCCGCGGCCATGGCGCGCTGGCCGTTCTGACCGAAACTTCACTTGCCCGGCGGCAGGGTTAACGGCGATACCTGAGCCGGACGGCGCAGCTTCGCGTCATGAGGGAAGGCCGTCGGCCCGGCGGCGGCGATCCGCCATAGTGCCCGGGCAGGAACGAAGGACCGCCGACGCGTCATGTCGCACGACGATCACAGCCCGCCGCCTCACGCCCCTGAACCGCATCCGGCGCCGTTCGACGGCGGCCACGGCGGTCACGGCGTCGACGCCCGCCTCGGCGGCGGCCTGGACACAGCCGCCAACCCGCCGCCCAGCGGGGCGGCAGATCTGGCCGACCGCGCCGTGCCGACGGCGAGGCCTCGCCGCACCGGCCCGCTGCGCAATCCCGAAGGCATCCTGAATCCGATCCAGGACAGCGAGTACTTCTCCGAGGACCCCGAGGCGATCGAGCGGGTGTCGGCCCACATCGACGAGTATTTCAATCAGCCGCTCGACATCTTTCCGTTCTGGGAGAGCGAGGGGAAGCCGGATCGCTTCCACGTCCTGTTCGCCCGCCAGATCGAGGAGCGCTTCCCCGTCGACTCCGACCTGCGCGCCGACATCTACGCCTATGGCCGTCGGGTGTTCGACGCCCTTCGCGTGCACGTGCTGGTCAAGCGCCTCAACCAGGCGCTGGCCATGGCGGCCTTCGGGGTGCTGGCGGTGCTGGGGCCGACGTGGTTCAGCCGCTGGACCGGGACGGACATGGCCGGCGCGGCCTTGGCCGGCGGCGCCATGCTGGTCGCCTTCGGCCTGTGGTGGGGCGTGCAGCAAATCCTGTTCATCCAGTACCGCTTCCGGCTGGAGAACGACTCCTACCAGCTGTCGCGCGAGATCGTGCAGCGCACCCGCGAGCTGCAGAACCTGTTCACCTCGGGCCGGGCCATGGCCGACCAGGCCGAGACCCGATACCAGCAGGACGGCAAGGGCTGGGGCCAGCGGGCGCTGTACCTGACCCGGCTGACCATGTGGCTGGGCGCGCGCATGGAGTACCTCGAGAAATACGTCCAGATGGAGCTGTGGCGGGTGCGCCGCGAGCGCTACTGGATGCGCTGGCTGGCGCGCCTCCTGACGCCGATGGTGTTCGCCGTGGGCGCGGTGGCGATCGCGCTCGAGACGGCGCCGCCCGGCCACGATGTCGCTTTCCGTGGGCTGCAGGCGCTGGCCATCGCCCTGTCGGCCGTGGTCGGGCTGCTATCCTACTTCCGCTGGCAGACGCCGACCTCGGCGGTGCAGGACAAGCTCGGGGTCGAGAACTGGGTCCGCTACGCCTCGCTGGACGTCGACAACGCTGTCGCCGACCAGGTGCGCCGCGACAAGGAGCGGCTGGTCGAGTACCGGGCGCTGACGCGGGGCGGCCGGTAGACCTCAGGCGCCCCGGCTGCGCCAGCCCAGGCTGTCCTGCACGGCGCGCGCATCATAGGCGGTCGGGCGGTCGGGCCGCTCGCCGTTCCCCATGATCACCTCCAGCGTCGTCGACGTCGACGAGGGGCCGCTGAAGTTCAGGCCCACGCCCACGCCGACGCCCGAGCTGCGATAGCTGCCGTAGCGGCCGCCGTAGCTGCTGGAGCCCGCGCCAATGGAGACGCTGGGGCGCAGTCCGCCGGCGCTGTCCAGCCGGCCGTCGGTCCAGCGCTGGACCACCTCGAACCAGTCATAGCCCTGCGCCGTGGTCAGTTCGGCCGCGCGCAGCAGGGCGAAGTCCGCGACCGGCCCCGGCGCGCCGACCCCGTTGTAGGTTACGCGGTAACGGTTCGATTCAATCCGTTGCTCGGTGTAGCCCTGCCCGCCCGCGCCCAGCTGCGGGCCATAGGGGGCGAGGCTGGCGCAGGCTGACAGGGCCAGGCCGGCGGCGGCGATCAGGGGCAGGGTCAGGCGGTTCATGGCGGAGCTCCGGGCGTTCAATTGAAAAAAGCGCCGGTCGCCGGGGTGGTTCCGGCGGCTAGAGTCCAGCCGCCTCTGCGAGCGCGGCGAAATCCGCCGGCGGGGGCGCCTCCACCGTCATCCGTCCGCCTTCGGGATGCGGGAAGGTCAGCTTCGCCGCGTGCAGCATCAACCGCGGCGCGGCGCGGCCGGCGAAGGTCAGCGCTCCGCCGTAGCGGACGTCGCCGACCAGCGGCCTGCCGATCGAGGCCATGTGCACCCGCAGCTGGTGCATGCGCCCGGTCTTCGGCTCCAGCTCGACCAGAGCCCCCTCCTCCGAGGCCGACAGGGTGCGGTAGCGGCTAACGGACGCTTGCGCGCCGGGCGTTTCCGGCGCGGCGACGCGCATGTAGCTCTCGCGGCCGATCTCTTCCCGGATCAGCGGCGCGTCGATGACGCCCTGCCGGGGATCGGGGGCGGCGGAGACGAGGGCCACATAGGTCTTGTCGAGCTTGCGCGCCTGCAGCGCCTTGCCGAGGAAGCCCGCCGCCGGCTTGGTCTTCGCGGCGAGAATGGCGCCAGAGGTGTCGCGGTCCAGCCGGTGCACCAGCTCCGGCCGCTTGCCGTTCGAGCGCATGAAGGCCCACAGCAGGTCGTCGAGTGTGTGCACCTTGATCCGACCGCCCTGGCTCGACAGTCCGGCGGGCTTGCTCAGGACCAGCACGTGCGCGTCCTCGTGGAGCACCCACGAGCGCACCGCGGCGATCTCTTCATCGGTCAGGGAAACGGGAGCGCGGCCGGTCACCGCCGGTGCATAGGCGGAAACCGGCCGTCCGTCAGCCCGTCAGCGCAGAATGCCCTTCTTGCCCATCATCCAGGCGTACCAGATGAAGAAGACGCAGGCCCCGCCGATGACGATCTGCATCGGCCACATCGAGCCCATGGCCTCCATGCCGTCCGACAGGGCGAAGGCATAGACGGCGCCCGCCAGCCAGCCGAGGAAGGAGGCCACGAACACCGGTACGGCCAGCTTGTTGCGCACCAGCAGCAGGATCGCCCCCAGCAGGCCGCCCCAGACGCCGATCGCCCAGGCCGCATGGGTCCACGCCGGCATCGCCTCGAAATAGGCCAGTTGGTCCGGGGTCATGCCCATCTGGGCGAACCACTCGTCGCGCCGCGTCTGGGTCATGGTGTAGTCGAAACAGCCGAAGCCGTTCCACAGCGCGGCCAGCACGCCCACCACCCACAGGTGCCAGGGCGTGCGCACGGTCATGTCGGCGCCGCTCACCGCAGCACCCCCTTCTTGCCCATCGTCCAGGCGTACCAGGCGAGGAAGGCGGCGATGACGGTGATCACCCACGGCATCCACTGCATGACCGCCAGTTCGGCCGGCAGCGGCGGCGGCGGGCTGATGAACTGGCCGTAGATCAGGCTGACCACCGCGCCCAGCAGCGACAGGCCGAAGGCCCACACCGCCAGCCGGTTGCGCATCAGCAGCAGGATCGAGCCGATCACCGCCCCCCAGACCCCGAGGATCCACGGCGCGTACATCCACATCGGCATGGCGTTGTAGTAGTCGATCATCGCCTGATCGAAGCCCGACGCCCGCATATAGGCCTCGCCCTGCGTCGTGGTCATGATGAAGTCGTAGCCGCCGAAGCCGTTCCACAGCAGGCTCAGCACCCCCACCACCCACAGGTGCCAGGGCGTGGCGGTGGTCATTCTGGTATCGGTCATCGTCCCCTCCCAAGGATTCCGAAGACCCCGAGAATGATCCGAAAACAGGGTTACGGCAACGGTTACCCTGAGGGCGGCTCGCCAGTCATCGCCTTCGCCCGCAGCGCCGCCCAGCGCTCGAGTCGCTCCCGAATCTTCGCCTCGTGTCCCTCGCCCCTGGGCTGGTAAAAGGTGCGGCGCTCCATCCCGTCAGGGAAGAAATTTGCGCCGGAGAAGCCTTCCGGCGTGTCCGGGTCGTACTGGTAGCCCTTGCCGTACCCCAGCGACTTCATCAGCTTCGTCGGCGCGTTGCGGATGTGGGCCGGCGGCATGAGAGAGCCAGTCTCCGCCGCCGCCCGCTTGGCCGCCTTGAAAGCCTCGTAGACGCCGACCGACTTGGGCGCGGTGGCGAGGTGGACCACCGCCTGCGCCAGGGCCAGCTCGCCCTCGGGGCTGCCGAGGAAGTCGTAGGTGTCCTTGGCGGCGTTGGCGACGAGGATCGAAAGGGGGTCGGCCTCGCCGATGTCCTCGACCGCCATGCGTACGATGCGGCGCGCCAGATACAGCGGATCCTCGCCGCCGTTGAGCATCCGCGCCAGCCAGTAAAGAGCGGCGTCAGGGTCGGAGCCGCGCACGGATTTATGCAACGCGGATATGAGGTTGTAGTGCTCTTCTCGACTCTTGTCGTAAGCGGGCGCGCGTTTCTGCAGGATGCCGGCAAGGGCCTGCACGTCGAGGGGGTCGCCGCCGTCGAGGCCGAACAGCACCTCGGACATGGTCAGCAGGTAGCGGCCGTCGCCGTCGGCCAGCGCCAGCAGCGCCTGACGCGCCTCGGGCGTCAGAGGCAGGGCCTTGCCCTCCTGCGCCTCGGCTCGAATCAACAGTTGATCCAAGGCCTCGTCATCGAGCCTTTTCAACACGAACACCTGGGACCGCGACAGCAGGGCCCCGTTCAGCTCGAACGAGGGGTTCTCGGTCGTCGCGCCCACGAGGGTGACGATCCCCTCCTCCACGAAGGGCAGGAAGCCGTCCTGCTGGGCGCGGTTGAAGCGGTGGATCTCGTCGACGAACAGCAGGGTCGACTGGCCGGCGGCGCGGCGCATGCGCGCCTGCTCGAAGGCCTTCTTCAGATCGGCGACGCCGGAAAAGACGGCACTGATCTGCTGGAACTGATAGCCGGCGGCCTGGGCCAGCAGGCGGGCGATGGTGGTCTTGCCGGTGCCCGGCGGCCCCCACAGGATCATCGAGCCGAGCCGTCCGGCCTCGACCATACGCCGGATCGGCCCGCCCTCGCCGAGCAGGTGATCCTGGCCCACCACCTCGTCCAGAGACCGCGGCCGCAGCCGGTCAGCCAGCGGGGCGTCGGGCGGATGGATGCCGGAGGCTTCGAAAAGGTCGGTCATGCGGATGCAGAGATAGGCGTTCGCGCCCCGCTTTTCACGCGTTAGTATGCGGCCGAGGGAGGATGTCGCCATGGCTGAAGACCGCACCCAGCAGGGACCGAGCGGGGGTGTCGCCCCCCACCTGACCATTCCGTCGCGCGGGGGACAGGCGGCCGTGGAATTCTACCAACGGGCCTTCGGGGCCGAGGTGTTGCGCACCATGCCCGCCGAGGACGGCGAACGACTGATGCACGCCCACCTGCGCATCAACGGCGGCAGCGTCATGCTGCATGACGAATTCCCCGAGATGACCGGCGAGCAGGATATCGTCCCCAAGGGCGTCGTCCTGCACCTGCAGGTCGACGACGCCGACGAATGGTGGAACCGGGCCATCGTCGCCGGCGCCGTGCCGGTCCATCCGCTCGCCGACCAGTTCTGGGGCGACCGCTACGGCCAGTTGAAGGACCCCTTCGGCCACGGCTGGTCGATCGGATCGCCGATCCGGAGCTGAGACGGTGGCCTGGGTCCCGCCCGATCCGCCCGTCGTCCCCTACCTGATGGTGCGCAACGGGGCCCGGGCGCTCGACTGGTACGTCAGGGCCTTCGGCGGCCGCGAGATTAACCGCTTCGATGCGGACGACGGCCGTCTGGCCCACGCCATGATCGGCTTGGGCAACGGCGGGGCCATCTATCTGGCCGACGAATTCCCCGAGCTGCTCGACACGGTCGGCATGTTGGCGCCTGACAGCCTGCATGGGACCACCGTCACGGTCGCCCTGGCTGTGGACGACGTCGATGCCTGGCTGGCGCGCGCCGGGGCCGAGGGGGCGGTCACCATCCGCGCGCCGGTCGACGAATTCTACGGCCGCCACGCCAAGCTGCGCGACCCCTTCGGCCACGTCTGGTCGCTGACCGGACCCAAACGGGAAGGCTAGCCGATCACGCCCGTCATGCGCTGGCCCCGTCGCTCGATGGTGACTTCGGAGCCGCGCGGCAGGTTCATGACCTGGTCCACGGAGGTGACGGCGCGGCCGTTGACGGTCAGGATGACGTCGCCCCCTCGCAGGCCGACCCGGCTCGCATAGCTGCCACGCTGCACGGCGCCGACGATGACCCCCGAGGCGAAGGGGTCGCCGCCCAGGCTGTCGGCGAGCGCCGGATTGAGCGCCAGCACCTGGGCGCCGCTGAACACGCCGTTTCGGACCAGCTGGGCCTTGTCGATGTCAGCGTCGCCGGGCAGACGCTGGACACGGGCATTGAGAGTCTCGGCGCGCCCGTCCCGCAGCACCGTCACCCCCACCGTCGCATTCGGCTCGCGCGTGCCGACGCGGAAGTTCAGCCCGCTCTGGTCGTTGACCTCGGCGCCGTCGACGGCGGTGATGATGTCGCCCTCGCGCAGGCCGGCGCGGTCGGCGGGACCGCCGCGCCAGACTTCGGTGACCACCAGCCCCTGCGGACGATCAAGACCCAGTCCGCGGGCGATGTCCCCGGTGACCGTCTCACCCTTCACGCCCAGCCAGGGGCGGACCACGGCGGTGGCCCCGCCGACGGCCGAGTCGACCACCCGCCTGACCATCGAGGCCGGCACGGCGAAGCCGACGCCGGACGATGAGCCCGACCGCGAAAAAATGGCCGTGTTGATGCCGATCAGGTCGCCGTCCATGTCGACCAGGGCGCCGCCCGAGTTGCCGGGATTGATGGCGGCGTCCGTCTGGATGAAGGAGCCGGAGTCGGAGATGCCGGTCTCCGTCCGGTTCAGGGCCGAGATGATGCCGTTGGTCACCGTCTGGCCGACGCCGAACGGATTGCCGATGGCCAGAACCAGGTCGCCGACCTGCTGCTCCTCGCGGTCGTCGACGTTGAGCGTCGGCAGCCGCTCGTTAACGCCTTCCAGCTGCAGCACGGCGATATCCGAGCGTTCGTCCGCCAGGATCACCCGCGCCGGAAACTCGCGCCGATCGTTCAGCGTGACGCGGATTTGCTGCATGCCCTGGATGACGTGATTGTTGGTCACCACCACCCCGTCGGGCCGCACGATCACGCCCGAGCCGATCGAGCCGACCCTCTGGGTCTGCGGCCCGAAGCCGAACATCGAGAAGAACGGGTCCTGCACGCGCTGGACGCCGAGCGCCGAGATGTTGACCACCGCGGGGGCCGCCTCGCGCACCACAGGGGCGAAGCTGGCCTTCATCGACAGGGCGTCGCCGGGCACGACGCGGTTGTCGGCGAAGACGCCGTCCTGGGCCCGGGTGTCGTTGGGCTGGCCGCAGGCGGCGAGGGTCAGGGCGAGGGTGATCGCGAGGCTGCTGGTCTTCATCGTGATCCGGCGTTGGTGGCGGGTGCTGCGCCGATTTCGCCCGGACTTTTGGACGCGATCAAGGCGACGCCCGGATCAAACGGCCACGTTTTCCTCGCGTTCCGCCCGCCGGCCGACCGCCCAGCCGATCACGGCGGCCAGAAGCAGCACGGCCGCGGCGAGGAAGAAGGCCAGGCCAGGATGCGGCACGGGCGCGCCCTCCCCGGCCGAGATCGAATAGATCCAGCCGAAGAACAGCGGCGAAGCCACCCCGGCGATGGAGGCCACGCTCATGTTGGCGCCCTGCAGTTGGCCCTGCTCGTCCTCGCCCACACGTCGGGTCATCAGCGACTGCAGCGTCGGCATCGCCAGACCCCACAGGGCGTTGGGCAGCATGGCCAGGACGAACCACAGGCCGCTCGGCGCCCAGCCCATCAGGGCGATGCCCGCCGTCCCGCCGAACAGGCCGAAGACCATGGTCCCCCGGTCGCCGAAGCGCTTGACCACCGGCCCGACCAGCACGCCCTGAACCAGCATGTCCAGCACCCCGACAAGGGCCAGCAGCAGGCCGACCTCGCCCGGCCCCCAGCCGTAGCGCAGGGCGGCGTAGAGCACGAACACGGCCGAGAAGACGTGGTGGGCGAAGTAGAGCAGGAAATTCACCACCGCCAGGCCGCTCAGCTCGGCATGCCGGCGCAGCAGGATCAGCGCCCCGACCGGATTGGCCCGCCCCCAGCTGAACCGCATCCGCTTCTCCGCCGGCAGGCTCTCGGGCAGGACGAACAGGCCGTACAGGAAGGCCACGCCCGACAGGCCGGCGGCGGCCCAGAACGGCACGCGCGGCCCGAACTCGCCGAGGAAGCCGCCCAGCACCGGGCCCAGCACGAAGCCGCCCGAGAAGGCCGCGCCAATCAGGCCGTAGGCCCGGGCCCGCTTCTCCGGCTCGGTGATGTCGGCCATGTAGGCGTAGATGGTGGTGAAGCTGGACGAAGTGATCCCGGCGATGATCCGCCCCAGCGCCAGCCACCACAGGTCCGGGGCCACCGCCATCAGCACATAGTCGATCGCCAGCCCGGCGCAGCTGATCAGGATCACCGGACGCCGGCCGAACTGGTCCGACAGCGAGCCGATCACCGGCGAGCACAGGAACTGCATCCCCGCCCACAGCGCCACGAACACGCCGTTGATGACGCCCGCCCGGGCGTTGGAGCCGACGAAGTCCTCGATCAGCCCGGGCAGCACCGGGATAACGATGCCCATGGCCACGATGTCCAGCACCGCCGTTACGAAGATGAAGGCGAGCGCGGCGCGCTGGCGGCGGAGGGAAGACAGGGCGAACATGGGAGGGCTCTTCGGGGACGCGCCTTCTAGCGGAACCGCGCGCCGCCGTCAGCCCTGTGCCAGGATGGGGGCGGAGGCCGCCATGACCAACTTCCTTCAGGTGACGCCGTTCCTGCATGTTGCGGATCTGCAGAAGGCGCTCGACTTCTTCACCGACATCCTCGGCTTCGAGGTGTTGTTCAGGCAGCCCGGCTACGCCTACATCCACCGCGAGACCGTCGGCTTCCGCCTGCTTCAGGCCGGAAACGGCGAGCTCAGGCCGGGTCAACGCCGGTTCGCCTACTATATCGACGTCCGCGACGTCGACGCCCTCTACGCCGAGCTGAAGCCGAAGCTGGACACCCTCCCGCCCGGCGACGTCCACGGACCGGCGGACAAGCCGTACCATCAGCGGGAGCTGCTGGTGCTGGCGCCGGACGGCGAACTGATCGCCTTCGGCATGGCCATCCCGCAAGCCGAGGTTGCGAAAGCTTAATGCTGGGCGGGTTGCGCGAAGGCGCGGCGCAGGGCCAAGCTGCCCGCATGACCGCTGTTATCGAAACGCCCGTCATCGAGGTCACGGGGCTGACCAAGACCTACGGGGCCGTGCGCGCCCTCGACGGGCTCGACCTGTCGATTCCCCGGGGCGGCGTCTATGGCGTGCTGGGGCCGAACGGGGCCGGCAAGTCGACCCTGTTCCGCATCCTGCTGGGCCTGATCCGCGCCACCGAGGGCACGGCCAGGGTCATGGGCGGGCCGGTCAACGAAGTCAGCCACATGCGGCGCATGGGCTCGATGATCGAGACGCCGCGCTTCCCGCCCTACATGACCGCGCGGCAGGTGCTGCGCTGGCTGGCGCTGGAGCACGGCATCGCCGGCGAGGCCGACATTCCCCACTGGTTGCAGCGCGTCGGCCTGAGCGAAGCCGCCGACCGGCGGGTGCGCGGCTTCTCGGTGGGCATGATGCAGCGGCTGGGCGTCGCCGCCTCGCTGATGAGCCGCCCCGATCTGGTCATCCTCGACGAGCCGACCAGCGGCATGGATCCCCCCGGCATCCAGGAGATGCGGGCCCTGATCCGCAGCCTCGCCGACGACGACGGCGTGACCGTCATCCTCGCCAGCCACCAGCTGCTGGAGGTCCAGCGGGTGTGCGACCGCGTCGCCATCCTCAACAAGGGCAAGCTGGTGCGCGAGGGCGCGGTCAGCGAGCTGACCTCTGTGGGCGAGCGGCTGCGCATCGCCGCCACGCCGGCCGCAAGGGCGCTCGAGATTCTCGGCGACCGGGGCGCGGCCGAGGGCGACGCCGTCCTTGCCAATGTGTCCCGCGCCGAGGGACCGGTGGTGATCCGGTCGCTGGTCGAGGCCGGGGTCGACATCCACGAGGCCCGCTGGGTCGGCGCCGACCTCGAGGCCATCTTCTTCACCGAGACGGGCGCCGTGCAGACGCCGGAGACGATCCATGCTGGTTGACGCCATCCGCGCGGAAGGCTTCCGCCTGTCGAAAAACCGCACCGCCCTGTTCTGGAGCGTGCTGTTCGTGCCGGTCATCACCGTGGCCATCGGCGCGGTGACCCAGTTCGTGATCAAGGCCAACGAAGCCAAGCTGATGGCGGACACCAATGCCCCGCCCGGCCTGCGCGAGATGATGCAGTCCGGCGGCGAACTGGACATGGTCGAGGCTCTTGTCCAAGCGGCCGGCAACGTCGCCAATCCGATCGTCCTGCTGTTCGTCCTGATCGGCGCGGCGACGATCTACGCCGGCGACTACCGCTGGGAGACCTGGCGTCTGATCAGCGCCCGCAACAGCCGGCCCAACCTGCTGCTCGGCAAGCTGGCGGTGGTGGCGGGTCTGGCCCTCCTGGCCATGCTGTTCATGCTGGTTGCGGCCGTCGTCGAGAACCTCATCCGCGCCGCGATCTTCGAGCGTTCGGTGGTGTTCGGTCTGACCGGCGAGGCCTTCGGCCGCTTCCTCGGACAGTTCGGCCTGTCATGGCTGCGCATCCTGCAGTTCACCATGATGGGCATGCTGGCCGCGACCGTGACGCGTTCGCTGCTGGCCGCCCTGTTCGTGCCGCTGGTCATCGGCGTGGCGCAGTTCTTCTCGCCCCAGATGCTGACGCCGATGGGCTTCATGCCCGACGCCTGGCTGTCCATGCTGGTCAACCCGGGCGCCTCGACCGACGCCATCAGCGCCGCCATCGCCGGCGGCGAGCGCGCCGCCGCCCTGCCCGACGGCATCGTGCTCAAGGCCTGGATCAGCCTCGGCCTCTGGACCCTCCTGCCCCTGGCCGGCGCCCTGGCGTGGTTCCGCCGGCAGGACCTGTCGAAGGAGTAGGCCCTAGAGCCGCTTCTCCATCCATACATCGGCCCGGACGTAGGGGCTGGGGCGCGGCGGCAGGTCGACGAAGCCGAAGCTGCGGTACAGCGCCCCGGCCGGCTTCAGCGATGCGTTGGTCTCCAGATACAGGCGCGGGGCCCCGGCCTCGCGCGCGGCCGCCTCGCAGACCTCCAGCAGGCGGCGTCCGAGGCCCAGGCCCCGCGCCGCCGGCGACACCGTCATCTTGGCCACCTCAAAGCCGCCGTCCTCCATGGCCATCAGGGCGCAGCAGCCGATCGCCTGCCCGTCCTGTTCGGCCATGAAGATGCGGCCGCCGCGGTCGAGGATGGCACCTCGCGGGTCGTCGATGACCTTGCGGTCCTTCGCCTCGACCTCGAACCCGCCCTCGGCCAGCCAGGCCTCGTTGAGCCGCGCCCAGTCGGCGGCATGCGCGGGTCGAAAGGGAACGATGTCGATAACGGTCATGGTCGCGTTCTTCCGCCCCGACTGGACGCCCCTTTTGAAGCCTGTCTACCTTGTCGCGGATGTCCGGCATGTCGCCGGCGGCGATGTCGAGGATGTCTCGCCCGGAATGTATTGGGCCGCGGGCCATGAAAAAAGGGCGACCGGTTCGCGCCGGCCGCCCTCTTCATTGCCCCAACGAGCGAAGCTTACGCCTCGTCGTCGCCCTCGATAGCGTAGACCGGACCCGAGTCCTGGCCCTTGGCGTCGACGTCGCGATCGACGAACTCGATCACGGCCATGGCGGCGTTGTCGCCGTGGCGGAAGCCGGCCTTCATGATGCGGATGTAGCCGCCGTTGCGCTCCGCGTAGCGGGGCGCGATCGTGTCGAACAGCTTGCCGACCTGGGTCACGTCGCGGACCTGGCTGATGGCCTGTCGGCGGGCGTGAAGGTCGCCCTTCTTGCCGAGCGTGACCAGTTTCTCGACGAACGGCCGCAGCTCCTTGGCCTTCGGCAGGGTCGTCGTGATCTGCTCATGCTTGATCAGCGAGGCGGCCATGTTGGCGAACATGGCCTGGCGGTGGCTGACCGTACGGCCGAGCTTGCGATAGGCGGCGCCGTGGCGCATCGGGGTCTCTCCTACTCAACCCGGTTTCCGGCATTCCCGAAGGACTTGGCCGGACCTGGGCCTTCTCATTCTAACCGCTCCGCGACCGGGTGGTCTTGGGCGGAGGGTTGAAACTAGATCTGGTCGTCGAACTTCTTGGCCAGGTCTTCGATGTTTTCCGGCGGCCAGTTCGGCACGTCCATGCCGAGGCTGAGGCCCATGGTCGCCAGCACTTCCTTGAT
>JAEYUE010000100.1 GCA_023433655.1 Pseudomonadota bacterium
TACCGGCCGTCGGAGGCCATCGCCCTGTGGCGGCTGATGGCGGAGCAGCGGCAGGGATCGACGCCGGAGTTCGCCTCCACCCACCCGTCGGACGCCAGCCGGATCGCCGCGCTGGAGGAGTACATCCGCAGCCAGGGGTGGAGTTGAGCTTAGGCGGCAGGCAGCAGGCAGCAGGCAGGCGATGACCGCGGGTTTGTGCCGTTAGGCGCGCCGCTGACCTGCGCTGACTGGGGATTCAGTTGTTCGCTGCTGCCTGCTGCCTGCTGCCTGCTGCATGCCCCCGCCGCCAATCTTCGAAATCGACCTTGATCAGGGCCGGGGACCCCGCTAGACACCGCGCTCGCGCGGATACGTGCAGCCTTAGCTCAGCTGGTTAGAGCGCCGGTTTGTGGAGCCGGAGGTCCTCAGTTCGATCCTGAGAGGCTGTACCATCCCCGCCCGCAAGGGAGGGGAATCAGATGACCGCCGCGCCGCCCGCCTGGGACCCCGCACAATACCGTCGCTTCGAGGCCGAGCGCGGTCGCGCCGCGCAGGACCTGCTGGCGCGCATCCCGGACCAGCCGGCGCCGGCCGAGGTCTGGGACCTGGGCTGTGGCGACGGCCGGCACGCCGCCCTGCTGAAGCGTCGCCATCGGGCGGCGCGGGTGCACGGGCTGGATTCCAGCGAGGCCATGCTCGAGCGGGCGCGCGGGCTGGATGCGGACATCGACTGGCGGAGGGGCGACATCGCCCGATGGACGCCGGAGCGGCCGGTCGACCTGATCTTCGCCAATGCCTCGCTGCAGTGGCTGCCGGACCATGCCACCCTGTTTCCGCGGCTCGCCGCGGCGCTGGCCCCCGACGGCGTGCTGGCGGTGCAGATGCCCATGGCGTGGGAAAGCCGCCATCACGGCCTGATGCGCGCCGTCGCGGGCGAGGGGCCGTGGGCGGGGCGGCTGTCGGGCGTGGACACGATCGGGCCGCTGTTGACGGCGGAGGCGTATTACGACGCCCTCACGGGCCCCTGCGGGGAGATCGACATCTGGTCGACCACCTATCTGCACGCGCTGGAAGGATCCGATCCGGTGCTGGAGTGGATGAAGGGCACGGCGCTGAGGCCGTACCTGACGGCGCTGGCGGACGACCCGGCTATGCGGGCGGCTTTTCTTTCCGCGCTCGGCGACGCGCTTTCGCAGGCCTTCCCGGCGCGGCCGGACCATCGCACGCTGATGCCGTTTCCGCGTCTGTTCCTGACGGCGCGGAGGCGCTGAGCGGCGTCCGGCGGCGCAGGTGGGTGACTGGACGGTCGAGCCCGTCCAACGCCTCCCGTGTGGCGCGGTAGCCGGCCTCGACGGCCGGCTCGAAGGCCTTCCAGTCGCGGATGTCGACCCCATCGGGCGTCGGCTGGATGAGCAGGTCGGTGGCGGCGCGCGAGCTTTCCAGGTCGGCGTCCGTTGTCAGGGTGGCCGAGCGCATCAGGATGGAGACGATGGGCGGACCGCGGCGCCAGGCGCCGGTGGCGATCAGCCGCCAGATCGAGGGCGGGCGTTCGATCATGTGCGGGTCGACGCCGCGGGCTTCGGACATGTCCACGCCGATGACCGGGCCCGAGGTCATGTTGCGCATCACCTCGGCCGGCAGGTTCTTCAGCACGGCTCCGTCGACCATCACCTGGTCGTCGATCACCACCGGCGGGAGGATGCCGGGGATGGCGATGGAGGCCCGCATGGCGCGGCGCATCAGCCCGCGGCGATGCACCTCCAGCTTGCCGCTGGTCAGGTTGGTCGAGGCGGCGAAGAAGGGCCGGTGGAGATCGGCCATGTCGACGTCGCCGTAAGCCTCCTCCAGCAGCCGGTCCACCTTGCGGGCCCGGGTCATGGCCAGCATCGGGAAGGTGATGTCGGACAGGGGGTCGCTTTGCACGAAGGCCTTGCGGATGCGGGCCTCCAGCTCCGCCTGTGACCAGTTCAGCGCCGGGCCAGCGGCGATCACTGCGCCCATCGAGGCGCCGCCGACGAAGTCGATCGGCACGCCGGCCTCGCGCAGGGCCCGCAGGGCGCCGATGTGGGAATAGGCCCGGGCGCCGCCGCCCGACATGACCACGCCCACGGCCGAGCCGGTGATGACCCGGCCCATGCGCTCGGCGTCGGCCTGGTCGCCCTCGACCGCCTGGAACCAGCGGCCCGGGCAGATGGCGTCGATCCACACGCCGGTGTTGGCCGGGTTGGCCATGCGCGGGTCGCGCAACAGGATCAGGTCGGTGCGGCGCCGCGCGTCCAGCACCCCGGCGTGCGGCAGGGGCCGGTTCGGCGGCGCGAGCAGGCCGGAGCCAACGACGAAGACGCGGTCGACCTGACGCGCGCAGAGGGCGGCCCAGGCCGGCTCGTCCAGCTCGGCGACGTAGAGGACGTAGTCATGGGCGTCCTCGACCCGGCTGAACCATTCGGCGGCCGAGGACAGGGCGGACTGGTCGATCACCTGGCAGGTGAAGCCGGCGGCCTCGATGGCGGCGGCGACGCGCTCGACGAAGGCCCGGATCGGGCGGGGACGGGCGGAGATGAAGCCGAAGACGCTGGGGTCTCCGCCGCCCGAGCGGCGGTCGCGGGCGCGCTGGATCATCAGCCGGGAGAGCTCGACCATCAGGTCGGGCTCGGTGCGGGCCGCGTCGAAGAAGGCGTCGCGGGGCAGGGCAAGGACCTCGGAGTCGCGCAGGGCCACGACCTCGGCGGTGTGGGTGGTGCCGGCCAGCATGGCCATCTCGCCGGCCGGCTCGCCGGGCCGGATGACCCCGACGAACTGCGGCGGCCGGTCCTCGTCGGGGTCGCGTCGGAAAACGCCCAAACGGCCAGATCGGAGCAGATACAGCGTGTCGGCGGCGTCCCCCTCGACGAAGAGGGTCTCGCCGCCGGTCAGGGCGAACCAACTGGCGCGCGTGTTCCGGCCGCCCTCGAAGATGCGGTGCAGGGCGTCTTCCAGGCGGTCGGAACGCACGGCCGGCATGGGACGGTCAGGAGGCCTTGGCGGCGGCTTCGCCGGCGTTGATCAGCTCCTGACTCCTGGCCTCGAACTCGTCGGCGCATCGCCCGAGCTCGCCGAGGAAGATGTCGGCCTGGGAGTCGGGTATGGCGGCGCCGCGGGCGGGCCAGTCGACGCCCGGCTCGCGGCCTTCGAGGCGGCCCAGGTAGTAGAATCCGAGCAGGCCGGCGGCGTTCATCAGCTCGGCGTCCGATTCGTCACCCGAGCCGGCGAGGATGAGGGCGGCGCCGAAGCATTTGAAATCGGCCTCGGTGCGCGGGTCGGCCGAGCCGGAATAGCCCGACTGCGGCGTCAGGGCGAGAAGGGCGGCGAGCATCAGGCCGGTCATGCGGCGTCTCCGGAAGGGTGGAGCCTCACCATAGCGGGGTTCGGCGGCGAAGCGGAACCGTCACCAGGCCCCGAGTTCGCGCAATTCGCGCACGAGTTCGGGCGGCAGGTCGGTGGCGCCGGCCGAGGTCAGGTCGGCGGGGCAATCGCGGGGCTCGAAATAGCGCCAGCCCTGGAACGGGCGACGGGCGAGGGGTGCGGTGCGGATGACGCGCGACTCCAGCCGGATCTCGCAGCGGCTGGCCTTGCCCTCGCCGACGGTCGTGATGTCGAGAATGGGCTGGCGGCACAGCACCGAACCCTTGATCACCCAGTAGAGCGAGCCGCCGTCCTCGATCTCGGCGGCGCGCTTGGGCGTCATGCGGGTGTGCACGATGCGCCAGTCGCTGCGCGCGGCGTTGCGCTCCAGCGTCTCGACGTCGGAGACGCCGACGCACAGCTTGATCATGTGGAGAGGCATCGGCGGTATCAGCATTCCTGGCGCAGGGGATGGGAGACATGGCGTCGGTCCGGGACTAGAAAAAGGCTATGTGGATCGAACGGCGAGGTGTGATCGGGGGAATGGCGGGACTGGCCATTCTCGGCTTCGCGCCGCCCGCGTCGACGAGGGGAAGGGAGGCGGCGATGTACGGACTGATCGGAAAGATGACGGCGACCCCGGGCCAGCGGGACGCATTGACGGCCATCCTGCTGGAGGGGCTCGGACGGATGCCGGGCTGTCTCAGCTATATCGTCGCCCATGACCCGGTCGAGGCGGATGCGATCTGGGTGACCGAGGTGTGGACCGATCAGGCCGCGCACCGTGGGTCGCTGCAGCTTCCGGAGGTGCAGGAGGCGATCCGCAAGGGCCGGCCGCTGATCGCAGCGTTCGGGGAGGCGCAGGAAACCATGCCGGTCGGCGGCGTCGGGCTGCCGCGCTAGCGCCCGGGCCGTCAGTCGGCGGCCGCCTGATCGTCGCGCAGGGCCTGAAGGGCGGCGCCCATCTGGCCCTCGCCCTGGCTCCAGCTGTTGATCATCTCGTCGATCGGTCCCATGGCGCGGCCGTTCTCGATCAGAATATTGCCGCAACGCTGGCCGTTGGCGTCCAGCATGGCCTGGCCCGAGTTGGTCCCGGCGGTCAGGACGTGGCTGCGCCAGTTGACCTCCGGACGCCGGCCTTCCAGCCGGCCGATGAAATAATAGAAGCCCAGCGCCGCCGAACCCGGATCTTCGCCCTTGGCGGCGATGGCCATGTAGAGGACGGCGCACTGGACGTCGTCCCTGTAGGCCTGGTCGAGGGGCGGATTCTGGCGCGCGCGGGCGTGGCCGGCGCCGGCGGACAGGGCCAGGGCGAGGCCGGCGATCAGGACGCGCTTCATTCCTTCCCCTCCGGTTTGACGGTCGCCAGGACGGCGCCGTCGACCACCTGCTCGCCGACGGCGGCGCCGATGGTTTCCACCACCCCGTCGAACGGAGCGACGAGGGCATGCTCCATCTTCATCGCTTCCAGCACAATGATGGACTGACCTTTCGTGACGGCGTCGCCGGGTCTGGCGGGCGCGGCGACGATCTTGCCGGGCATGGGGGCGCGGAGCGAGCCGTCGGACGCCGGGCCGGCGGCGGCGGCGGCGTCGTGGCTCAGGTCTTCGAAGACCCAGGTCTCGCCCTCATGGAAGACCACGGGCTCGTCGACGACGCGGCCGATCTCCCGGTCCGGCCTGCCGTCGCGCATCAGGGTGACGCCGCCGGTGAGGACGTAGGCGTCGAGGGTCGAGCCGCCGAGATCGACCTGCCAGTAGCTTCCGTGCTCACCGGGGACCGGGCGGCCCTCGACGATCACGCCGTTGACCCGGGCCCGCTGCGGGGCCGGGCGCGCGCCGTTCATGCGGAAGCCGTAGAGGCCCGAGGCGGTCGGGGCCCACGGGCTGGCCCCGCGGCCGGGGAGGTTGGACGGGCGGACCCACTCCTCCTCGTGATGGGCGTCGCTGGCCAGGGTGGCCAGGGCGGCGGCCTGCACCTCCGGCGGCGGGGCGGCGACCGTCAGGGACTCTTCCTCGGCAGCGATGAAGCCGGTGTCGACGTCGCCGGCGAGGAAGCGCGGGTGTTCGAGGCAGCGCTTGAGGAAGCCGGCGTTGGCCCGGACCGGCCAGACCTCGACCTCGCTGCAGGCCTGCGCCAGCCGTTCGGCCGCCGCCTCACGCGTGTCGGCGTGGACGATCAGCTTGGCGATCATCGGATCGTAGAACTGGCTGACCTCGCTGCCCCAGGTGACGCCGGTGTCGACGCGGATGTCCTCGGGCAGGTGGATGTGCTCCAGCGTGCCGATCGAGGGCAGGAAGCCGTTGGCGGGGTCCTCGGCGTAGAGGCGCGCCTCCATGGCCCAGCCGTTGAGGGGGATGTCGTCCTGCTTCAGCGGGATCGGCTCGCCGGCGGCGACGCGCAGCTGCCATTCGACCAGATCCACGCCGGTTATGGCTTCGGTGACCGGATGTTCGACCTGCAGCCGGGTGTTCATCTCCATGAACCATATCCGGTCCGCCTTCAGACCGTCCGAGGCGTCGGCGATGAATTCGATGGTGCCGGCGCCCTCGTAGTTCACCGCCTTCGCCGCGCGCACGGCGGCGGCGGTGACGGCGGCGCGGGTGGCGGCGTCCATGCCGGGGGCGGGGGCCTCCTCGATGACCTTCTGGTGGCGGCGCTGCAGGGAGCAGTCGCGCTCGTGGAGGTGGACGACGTTTCCATGTGAGTCGCCGAAGACCTGCACCTCGATGTGGCGCGGGCGGGTGATGTATTTCTCGATCAGGACGCGCGGATCGCCGAAGGACGACTGGCCCTCGCGCCGGGCCGAGGCGAGGCCGTCGGCGAAGTCCTCGGCCCGGTCGACCTTCTTCATGCCCTTGCCGCCGCCGCCGGCGACGGCCTTGATCAGCACCGGATAGCCGATGGCGTCGGCTTCCTTGCGCAGGCGTTCGGCCGACTGGTCGTCGCCGAGGTAGCCGGGGGTGACCGGCACGCCGGCCTCGATCATCAGGGCCTTGGCGGCGTCCTTCAGGCCCATGGCGCGGATGGCCGCGGGGGGCGGGCCGATCCAGACGAGGCCGGCGGCCATGACCGCCTCGGCGAAGTCGGCGTTCTCGGACAGGAAGCCGTAGCCGGGGTGGATGGCCTCGGCGCCCGTGGCCTTGGCGGCGGCCAGCACCTTGTCAGCGTCCAGATAGGATTCGCGGGCCGGCGCCGGGCCGATCAGCACCGCCTCGTCCGCCTCGCGCACGTGCAGGGCGTCGGCGTCGGCCTCGGAGTGCACGGCGATGGTGCGCAGGCCCATGCGGCGGGCGGTGCGGAACACGCGGCAGGCGATCTCGCCGCGATTGGCGACCAGGACGGATTTGAACATGGCCGTTTCTTAGAGTGGCGAGTGGCGAGTGGCGAGTGGCGAGTTGGGCTCAGGTCGGATG
>JAEYUE010000148.1 GCA_023433655.1 Pseudomonadota bacterium
GACGCACATGACCAGGCAGCGCTTCGCTGGACGCCTGGCGCACCGCGGCCGCGTGGCCTCGTCCTGGGTGGCGCCTCGCGTCCTCGGTCGGCCTCGGGGTCGATCCTCTTCGGGCGGCGATGGCCGGGACCTGGGTGGTCACCTGCTGGTCCTGGTAGGTGTTGTGGAACACCGCCGAGCTGAACAGCAACCGGTTGTCGAACACCGACCCCTTCAGGCCCGCCTCGAGCGACTCCACCTTCTCCGGATCGTAGCCGTTGACCGTATCGGGCGTCAGGCTGGCGTCGCCGCGCATGTCGAAGCCACCCGACTTGAAGCCGTTCGACCACGACACATAGCCGGTGATGTCGTCGCTGAAGTCGTAGGAGAGCGCCACGCGCGGCGAGAAGTTGTTGAAATCCTTCTCGTTCGTATAGAGCGTGTTCTGCACCAGCGGGACCGCGGCGGGACCGCCGGTCAGCGGCGTGCGGCCGACGCCGAGATAGGTGGCGCGGTTGACGTGGCCGGTCTTGGTGTCCTGGGTCCAGCGCGCGCCGAGGCCGAGGTGCAGCCGCTCGGTCAGGTCCAGGTTGACGTCGGCGAAGGCCGCCAGGCTCTGGGTGTCGACGTAGCCGCCGGTGCCGATGGTGATGCCGGCCGCGCCCAGCACGGTGTCGAAGGCGCCCTCGGCGTGACCGTCGAGGAAATAGGCGCCCATCACGCCCTGCAACCGGTCGTAGTCGAACAGGAACTGGAATTCCTGGGTCAGCTGGTCGTCCGCGTAGTAGGCCGGGATGTCCAGCGTCGGGGCCGGCGTGTTGTCGAAGTCGATCACCGTATCGGTGTCGCCTTCCCGCCAGGCGGTGATCGATTTGAAGGTCCAGTGGTCGTTCAGGTCCAGCTGCACCGTGGCCGAGAAGCCCTGGTTCATCACCGAGTTCTCGTCGCCGATGCCGGCCCAGGTGTCAAAGACGCTGTCCGGCACGCCCGCGCCGGGGCCGACCCCGGCGACTTCGCGGTGGCCGTGACGGGGATTGCAGTCGTCCTCGACCCGGTCGTAGGCCAGGCGGATCGACATATCCTCGCGCGGCTCCCACTCCGCGCTCAGGCGACCGGCCAGCACATCCTTGTTGTAGTGTTCGGCGCCGGTGTTCAGGTTCTCGCCGTAGCCGTCGCGCTGATAGCTGGCGATGGCGCCGCCGACGCGGAAATTGTCGGCCAGCGGCATGCTGCCCGAGGCCAGCAGATCGATCTGGTTGTAGCTGCCATAGGCGCCGCGCAGGGTCAGCTCCGGGTCCTGCGACAGGCGGGAGGTGACGTATTTGACCGCGCCGCCGACCGTGTTGCGGCCGTACAGGGTGCCCTGCGGCCCGCGCAGCACCTCGATGCGCTCGACGTCATAGATGTCCAGCACCGCGCCCTGCGGGCGGGCGATGTAGACGTCGTCCACGTAGAGGCCGACGCCGGGCTCGAAGCCCCACAGCGGATCCTGCTGGCCGACGCCGCGGATGAAGGAGATCAGGGTCGAGTTGGAGCCGCGGGCGACCTGAACGGTGGCGTTCGGGGTCTGCTGCTGCAGCGTGGTGATGTCCGTCGCGCCGGTCTCTTCCAGGCGTTCGGCGCCGAGGGCCGAGACCGAGATCGGCACGTCCTTCAGGGCCTCGTCGCGGCGCCGGGCGGTGACGATGACGTCGCCGACGGCGGCGGCCTCCTCGGTCTGGGTCGGCGCGTCCTGCGCGACGGCGACGGTCGACAGCGCCCCCCAGGCGGCGCCCGCCAGCAAGGCGGTCTTAACGTAGCGGTTCATGTGCAGTCCCATCCTGTGATTTCAGCCCGTGACGCTATTTATTCAGCGTTCAATGATTTTCTTGGACCGTAACCGTTTTGGCCCTGCTGTCAAACGGCGCCGCTTGGCGGCTGCGTGCGGTCCGATGGACTGTGGCGCCGTTGCCATTGCGGTCGCAGGCGGCCTAGCTTCGGCCAATGACGAAGCAAGACGCGCCGAAATCTCCCACCGCCGTCGGCGCCGCCCGGCGCGGCCGTCCGCCGAAGGCGAAGGCCGAGGCCGCCGGCGACACGCGCGAATCCATCCTGGATGCCGCCGAGGACCTGTTCTCCAAACACGGCTTCTATGGCGTCACCATCCGGGAAGTGGCGCGCGAGGCCGGCGTCGACACCGCCCTGGTCCACTACTATTTCGGCTCCAAGCGGGCCCTGTTCGACGCCGTCTTCCTTCGCCGGGCCGAGGTCTGGAACAGCGACCGCGTCAACGCCATCAACCGCTACGCCGAAAGCGCCGGCGCCGACATGACCCTGGAAGGCCTGCTGGCGGTCTTCCTGCACTCGCCGTTCGAATGGGCGCTGAAGGGCGGGCCGGGCTGGAAGCACTATGCGGCCCTGGTGGCCCAGACCAACGCCAATCCGATGTTCGGCGGCGAGATCATGACCCGCTATTTCGACCCCACCGCGCGGCGGCTCATCGAGCTGATCAAGCGGGTCCTGCCCGAGGCCCGGGAAGAGGACCTGTACTGGGGCTATCACAACCTGTCCGGCGCCCTGACCCTGACGCTGGGCGAAACCGGCCGCCTCGACCGGCTGTCCGGCGGCCTGTGCAGGTCTGGCGACCTGGAGACCGCGGGCGCCTATATGGTGAAGTTCGCCGCCGCCGGCTTCCGCGCGGTGTGCGGACCAGACGCCCCGGGCCGCCAATGACCGAAGTTCGGCCCGGTCCCGAGCCGATCCGCCTGAGCCTCGACCGCGCCCTGGTGCGGGGCGTCCTGGTGGCGCTGGCCGGCGGGGTCGTGCTGGCCCTCACCGGCGCCTTCGGGATGGACGACGTCCCGCTTGGCTTTCGCCTCACCTACTGGACCCTCATGATGCTGATCGGCGGGACATGGGGACATGTCTGCTCGCGCCTGATCGGACGGTTCCTCGACTTCGACCGGCGCCCGTGGCTGGCGACCGGGATGCTGACCGTCATCATCTCCGGACCGCTGTCGGTCATGGTGTGGGCGCTCACCACCCGGTTCTTCGACGACGACCGCGCCCTGCAGTGGGAGCGGCTGCCCTATTTCCTCGGTCCCGTGGCGCTGGTCACCGGCGTCCTGTCGGCGCTCAACGTCTTCCTCAGCCGCACGCCGGTGCAGACCCATGCCGCCCCGGCCGGGGCGGCCCCGGCCCGCTTCCCGGCCCGCCTGCCGCCGAAGCTGCGCGGCGCGACGATCCGGGCCGTGCAGTCCGAGGACCACTACCTGCGCGTCCACACCGACCGCGGCTCGGACCTGATCCTGATGCGGCTGACCGACGCCCTCGTCGAACTGGAGGGGCTGGAAGGAGCCCAGACCCACCGCAGCTGGTGGGTGGCGCGCGAGGCGGTGCGCGACGTGCGTCGCCGCGATGGCCGCGCCACCCTGATCCTCGACCGTGGCCTGGAGGCCCCGGTCAGTCGCCGCTACGCCCGGGCCTTGCGCGAGGCCGGCTGGTACTAGGCCGCCCAGATGCCGTGGAAACCCGCCGGCAGGGCGATATCGGCACGCCAGGTCCCCAGCGGCCCGTCGGCCACCCGACCCGCGTCGAACACGTGCAGTTCGGTGACCCCCTCGGCGAGGTTGATCGACGGTGCGACCAGCCAGGCTTCGGCCTCGGCGCCGCGTCCGGGCCGGGGCACGATCACCGCCTCCTCGACGACGTGACGCATGCCGAAATCGAAGCGGTCGGAACGGCCCGTTTCCCAGTCGTGCACCGCCAGGCCGGTCGGCAGCGGACGACCGCTCTTCTCGCCCGCCACGTGGGCGGTCAGGCGGCGCGGCAGTCCGGCGCGGCGCGGGTCGCTCTTGGGGAACTCCGCCGTAACGCCGGAGCTGATCATCTCCGCGCGCCCGTCCGTGTGCAGGGTGATCAGCGACAGAACCGCCGGCTCGCCCGTCACGGTCCCGCGCTGTTCGACCAGCACCCGCGCCCCCTCGACGGCGAAGGCTACGTCCTTGCCCGCCGCGACGTCGAAGCGGATGGTCCCCGAGGCGTCCTCCCAGGCGTCGCCGAGGTGGAAATAGCTGAACGCCGGCAGTTCGTAGATCCGCCGCCGGCCGAGGTCGGCCTTGTCGATCACCATCACCTGGGCGCCCAGATCCGGCCGCCACGCGAACTGCGAGGCGTAGGGCATGCCCCGGTGATCGAACACCCACGGCTGCAGCACCAGCACCAGGTGGCGCGCGGTGGCGGTGAAGTCGTGCATGAAGCACGCGCGCGGCAGGTCTATGATCTCCGCCGTCCGCAGGCTGCGGTCGGCGTTGAGGCGCCAGACCACCGCCCGGCCGCCGTTCAGGCCGATATTCCAGATCGTGCCGTCGGGGTCGTAGCGCGGATGGGCCTGGAACGGCATGCCCTTGAGGTCGTCGCGCAGGGTGACCACCCGGCGGGTCGACAGGTCGGCTGCCGACATTGCGGTCGGCGAGCCGCCCTCCCACAGGGCCCACACCTCGTCCCCGGCCAGCATGACAGCGGTGTTGGCGGCGTTGGCGTCGTCGTTGAGACCGATGCGGGCGCGCGGATCGCCCGCCGTGCCGAAGCCGGGCGTGACCACAGCGTCCAGTTCGCTCTCCAGGCGCCGCTTGGGCGTGTCGGCGAAGCGGGCCTCCAGCGTCGCCTGGCCGTCGAGCAGCCGGAACGCCCGCATCAGGCCGTCGCCGTCGAACCAGTGGGTGACGCTGCCGCCGGGCCGGCGGAACCTGCCCGGGCCGTTGCGGAACAGCGTGCCCTCCAGCCCCTCGGGCGCCCGTCCATGCACCAGCCGCAAGGCCCGGGGCGCGACGTCGGCCTCCACATCGACGGTGGCCAACGCCCAATCGGCGGCTGCCTGCTGGGCGGCCATGGCCCGGACTGTCTCGGGGGTGACCACGGCGGCCGACAGGGCGGCGGCGCCGGCCAGGAAGCTACGGCGGGAAGGGATCATTTCGGCTCTCCTGACCGGGTCGCTCAGCGCAGCCGCAGAGTCTGGGCGACGGCGCCCTCGACTGCGAAGCGGGCCTGGTCCCATTCGGGCGGTCCCATGCGGCCGACGGCGTTGTTGGAGAAGGCGTAGGGCTCGGTCGGAATGCCGAAGGGGTTCGTGTCCATCTGGCCGTCGCCGTCGACGTCGTGAAAGACCTTGGCGCCATAGGTTCCCGCCGGCAGGCCGCGGAACACCGCCGTGGGCGAGTCGGTGGTCGCATCGACCCGCGCCTGGGCCACCGGCGCTCCGCCCGACCAGGCGGCTTCCGAGTCGTACAGGGCGACCATCACCGACCCCGTGCGGGCGCCGGTCTGGAAGGTCAGGGTGACCTCGGCCTCCTGGGCGAAGGCGGGCGAGGCGAGAGCGGCGAGGCTGACGGCGGCGGCGAGCGAAAGACGAAGCATGATGCGATCCGGTGGCAGGCGAGACCCGACCTTCGGGCCTCTGACCCGCCGACCGTGCGCGGGTCGGGCCGAGGCCGCCACGCCGGATGCGGCGGCCGCCGCCCCGTCTTCGTGAACGGCGCTCCTCGTCCGTTGGCGAAGCGCGAACGACCGTCGTTCAGAGCGTGCCGTACAGCGCCGCCTGCAGGCGGAGGGCGCGCGGGTCGCCGATCAGGTGCGGCGACTGGCGCGTCATCACATAGGCCGCCGACAGCCGCTCCGCCGGGTCGGCCCAGACACAGCTTCCACCCCAGCCGTAGTGACCAACGGCGTCCGGATTCGGCCCGAACACCTCCAGTCCGCGGTTGCTGGTCCAGCCCGCGGCCCAGCCCATGACGAACGGCAGCACGCGGTCCTGTCCGTGGATGCGTTCACGCCGCGCCGCCTCCAGCGTCGCGGCCGACAGTACCTCGCGGCCCTCGAACCGGCCGTCGGTCATCACCGCCATGATCCGCGCCAGGGCCTCCGCCGTCGCATGCATGTTGGACGACGGGATTTCGACCGTGCGCCATTGCGTCGTTTCGCGCGGGCCGGGCGCCGCCCCCCGGTCGAAGAAGGCGGCGCGCTTGATGGCGTCCAGCGTCTCCAGGCTCGGCGGTTTCGACGGCTTGCGCAGCTGGGCGACGCGGAAATGTTCCTCCTCCGGCAGGCCGAGCCACAGATCCAGCCCCGGGAAGTCCTCGCGCAGCGCCGTCCCCATCGTCCGCCCGTCCGCCCGGCGGAACAGCTCCCCCGCCAGATAGCCGATGGTGTTTGGATGATAGCCACTGGCCGTCCCCGGCTCCCACATCGGGGCCTGGGCGCAAAGCCGGGCCAGCACGCCCTCGCGGTCGAACCAGTCTTCGGGCTCGCGGGCCTCGGCGAAGCCCGGCAGACCGGCCTGGTGGCTCATCAGCTGGGCCACGGTGACGCGGTCCTTGCCCGCCTGTCCGAACTCCGGCCAGTAGCTCGCCACGGTCGCCTCATAGTCGAGCAGGCCGCGCTCGACGCAGGTCGCGATCATCAGCGCCATCACCGCCTTGCCGGCCGAGAACACCGGGGTCAGCGTGTCCGGTCCGTAGGCCACGGTCCCGACGGTGTCGGCCCAGCCGCCCCACAGGTCGACGACGGGCTCGCCCTCGACGCACACCGTGAACCGCGCGCCCCGCTCGTTCAGCCCCTCGGGCGCCTCGACGAAGTTGGCGGCGAAGGCGTCCTTCACCGCCGCGAAGCGAGCCGGGCAGGGGCCATGGATTTCGGACAGGTCGGTCATGGCGCTGTCCTACCCTGCTCCGCCAGCCAGTCCAGCGCGCCTTCCGCCGCGACCACGCCCGAGGCGAAGCAGGCCTGCAGCAGATAGCCGCCGGTCGGCGCCTCCCAGTCCAGCATCTCGCCGGCGACGAACACGCCCGGCAGGGCCTTGAGCATCAGCCGCCCGTCCACCGCCTCCAGCCGCACCCCGCCGGCCGACGAGATGGCCCGCTCCAGCCCCTGCATGCCGGTCAGGGTCAGCCGCACCGCCTTGATCCGCCGCGCCAGCTTGTCCGCCCCCGCCGGGACCTCGCCCGGAATCTCGCGCAGCAGCCCCGCCGCGACCGGCGACAGCCCCGCCGCCTTCCGCAGCCAGTTCGACAGACTGTCCTTGCCCCGCGGCCTGGCCAGCCGCCCCGCCAGGGCCTCGACCGTCAGGTCCGGCCTCAGGTCCACGGTCAGCACCGCCGACCCGTCCCGTGCGATCGCCTCGCGCAGCCCTGCCGACAGCGCATAGACGGCCCCGCCCTCGAGGCCGTAGCGGGTCACCATCGCCTCACCGCGCACCGTCGTCGCCTCAAACGTCAGCGCCACCGGCTTCAGCGGCTGGCCCGCGAACCGCTCTGCGAACACCTGCGACCAGGCCACGTCGAAGCCGGCGTTGGAGGCCCGGAACGGCGCGACCTCGACCCCCGCCGCCTCCAGCTCGCCGCGCCAGCCGCCGTCCGAGCCCAGCCGCGGCCAGCTGGCCCCGCCCAAGGCCAGCACCACCGCGTCCGGCCGATCGACCCGCTCTCCCTCCGGCGTGGCGAACACCCAGCCGCCGTCGCGTCGGCCCGTCCAGCGCGAGCGCGTCCGCACCTCCACGCCCAGCTCGCCCAGCCGCGCCAGCCACGCCCGCAGCAGCGGCGAGCCCTTCATCGCCTTCGGAAACACCCTGCCCGACGAGCCTGTGAACGTCGCCTGCCCCAGCCCCTCGGCCCAGCCGACCAGATGCGTCGCCGAGAACCGCTCCAGCCATCCCGCTGCGACCGGCGCCGCCTCGCCGTAGCGGCTCACGAACCGGTCCGCCGGCTCCGAATGGGTCAGGTTCAGCCCGCCGCGTCCGGCCATGAGGAATTTCCGCGCCGGCGACGGCATGGCCTCGTGCACGGTCACCTGCACGCCCGCCTGCGCCAGCCGCTCGGCCGCCATCAGCCCGGCCGGCCCGGCCCCGATCACATGCACCGTCTTCGCCATCCGCCCCAGATGGACCGGAACGCCCGCCGGCGCCATACGCTCATCCCCCATGAGCGTCGCCTTCACCCGCGAGGAAGATCTGGAGGCCACCGCCGCCGACCTTCCCGACCGCCCGATCTCGCCCCACCCGAACCTTGTCACGCCGCAGGGCCTGGCGCGGATCGACGCCGCCCTCGCCGCGGCCCGGGCCGCCTATGCCGCCGCCCAAGCGAAGGGCGACATCGAGGCCGACCGCACCGCCATGGCCCGCGCTACGCGCGACCTGCGCTACTGGTCGGCCCGTCGCGCCTCGGCCCAGCTGGTCGAGACCGTCCCCGACGGCCGCGTCCGCTTCGGCGGCTCGGTCACCCTCGAGCGCGAGGACGGCCGCCGCCAGACCTGGCGCATCGTCGGCGAGGACGAGGCCGACCCCGCCGCCGGCTCGGTCAGCCACGTCTCGCCCCTCGCCCGCGCCCTGATCGGCAAGTCCGTGGGCGACGAGGCCGAGGTCGCCGGCCAGCCGGTGGAGGTCGTCGCGGTCGACTGAATGGCTTGTCGTCGCGGCCGGCTCGCCCCACTCTTGATCCCGGCACGAAAGGACCCCGTGATGGCCCGCAAGCCCAACTACAGTTTCGAGCGCCTTGAGCGCGAGCGCGCCGAAGCGAAGAAGGCCGCCGAGAAGGCCGCGGCCAAGGCCGAGAAGCGCGCCGCCGCTCGCGGCGACCGGCCGGTCTCGGATCCGCAGGACTGAAGCTGAGCCAATTCGCGGGCGGTGCGTTCCCGTCCTGACCATCGGTCAGGGATGGAGGCCCGGGTGCGCGGCGAACTCGACACCTACAAGAAGAAGCGGAATTTCTCGGCCACGCCCGAGCCGTCCGGCCGCAAGGGCAAGGCCCGCAAGTCCGGCCTGCGCTATCTGATCCAGCGCCACGCCGCCACGCGGCTGCACTACGACTTCCGCATCGAGCTCGACGGCGTGCTCAAGTCCTGGGCCGTGACCAAGGCGCCCTCGCGCGACCCCGCCGTCAAGCGCCTCGCCGTCGAGGTCGAGGACCACCCGCTCGACTACGGCTCCTTCGAGGGGACCATCCCGGCCGGCAACTACGGCGCCGGCACGGTGCAGATGTGGGACACGGGCGAGTGGGAGCCGCAGGACGACGACCTCGACGCCGCCTTCAAGCGCGGAAACGTCAAGATGGTGCTTCACGGCGAGCGCCTGTCCGGCAAGTGGGCCCTGATCCGCCTCCGCGCCGACCGCGGCAAGCCCTCGAAGCGCAACAACTGGCTGCTGATCAAGGAGAAGGACGAATACGCCGTCCCCGGCGAGGGCGACGCCAACATGGAGATCGACGCCTCGGTCACCACCGGCCGCTCGCTGGCCGAGATCGCCGGGGGGAAGAAGACCTGGGGCTCGCCGAAAAAGACGGATCGCAAGGCGCCCCCAAAGCCCAGGGCGCGCCCCGCCGTAGCGGAGCAGGCGAAGAAGCCGCACGCCTTCGTCCCCATCCAGCTGTGCAAGATCGCCGACTATCCGCCCCACGGCGCCGGATGGGCGCACGAGATCAAGTTCGACGGCTACCGCCTGCAGGTCGCCTCCGGCGGCGGCCGCGCCACCATCCGCACCCGCAAGGGCCTCGACTGGTCGGACAAGTTCCCCGAGCTGGCCGCCGACGCCGCCCGCTGGCCCGACGCCGTGGTCGACGGCGAGCTGTGCGCCCTGGCCGAGAACCACATGCCCGACTTCTCGGCCCTCCAGGCGGCCATCTCCAGCGGCGACACCGGCGGCCTCGTCTATTTCGCCTTCGACCTGCTGTTCGAGGGGCCGGAGGACCTGCGCAAATTGCCGCTGTCGCACCGCAAGGCCCGGCTGCAGGCGTACATCGACCGCATCCCCAAGGCCGCCCGCGGCCGCATCCGCTACGTCGATCATTTCGCCACCACCGGCCAGGCCATCCTCGAGAGCGCCTGCCGCATGGATCTCGAGGGCGTCATCTCCAAGAAGCTGGACGCCCCCTACAGCGACGGCCGCTCGACCACCTGGCTGAAGTCCAAATGCCGCGGCGGCGACGAGGTGGTGATCGGCGGCTGGACCTCGGAGGGGTCGCGCTTCCGCTCGCTGATCGTCGGCGTCCACGACACCGATGCGAAGCAGGGCAGGGGCCTGCGCTACCTCGGCCGGGTCGGCACAGGCTACAACCAGGAGCGGCTCCGGACCCTGCTGCCGGCGCTGAAGGCGGCCGAGAGCGACGCCAGCCCCTTCGTCGGCAAGTCGGCGCCGAAGAAGTCCCGCGCCGCCGGGGCGACCGTCCACTGGACCCGCCCGGTGCTGGTCGCCGAGATCGAGCATGGCGGCTATACTGACACCGGCTCGCTCCGGCAGGCCGCCTTCAAGGGACTGCGCGAGGACAAGCCGGCGGGGGAGGTCACCGAGGCGCCCCACGCCCCGGCCGATCCGAAAAAGGAGAAGGGCCGCGCCGCCATGCCGCCCCAGCTGACCATTCCGGGCGAGCCGGGCAGGAAGGGCAAGCTGGTCGTCGCCGGCGTGACCATCTCCAACCCCGACAAGGTGCTGTGGCCCGCCGCGGACGGGCGCCCCGACATCACCAAGGCCGAACTGGTGCGCTACTACGAGATGGCGGCCGAACGCCTCCTGCCCCACGTCGCCGACCGGCCGGTGTCCATCATCCGCGCCCCCGAAGGCGTCACCGGCGAGAAATTCTTCCAGCGCCACGCCATGCCGGGTTCAAACCCGCGCCTCAAGCTGATCGACGTGAAGGAGCGCAAGCCCTACGTCGGCGTCGTCGACGTCGGCGGCCTCGTCGCCATCGGCCAGTCGGGCGGGCTCGAGCTGCATCCGTGGGGCTGCAAGCCGGGCGATCCCGAGACCCCCGACCAGATCACCTTCGACCTCGACCCCGACGAAGGCCTCGATTTCGACGACGTCATCGCCGCGGCGAAGACGATGAAGAAGGAGCTTGAGGGCCTCGGCCTCAACCCCTTCGTCAAGACCACCGGCGGCAAGGGCCTGCACGTCGTCGTCCCCATCCTCGCCGACGGCCGCAGCCGCATCGAATGGGACCAGTGCAAGGCCTTCGCGAAGGAGGTGTGCGAGATCGTCCGCCGCCGCGAGCCGGACCGCTTCACCACCACCATCGCCAAGAAGGCGCGGGGCGGAAAGATCTTTCTCGACTACCTCCGCAACGGCCGCATGGCCACCGCCGTCGCCCCCTGGTCCCCCCGCGCCCGCCCCGGCGCCGGCCTCGCCTTCCCTCTCTCATGGGGTCAGGTGAAGAAGGGCCTCGACCCCCGGGCCTTCACCCTGCACGACGCCGCCGCCCTGCTGAAGAAACCCGACCCGTGGACCGACTTCCGCGCGGGCGCCGTCAACCTGCGGCCCGTGCTGAAGACGGTGCTCTGAAGCCGCAAGGCGAGTTGCACCCGCTCTGGACGGCGGCCTACGGTTGAGCCGCGGACACCCGGAGACCCGGCCCGACCCGTGATCGCGATCATTCCGTTCATCGCCGCCCTCGCCGTGCAGCAGCCGCCGGTCCAGACCCCGCCCGACGACAGCTTCATCCGCGACGCCACGATCCGGCGGGTCGACTATGTCATGTTCCACCAGGCGATCGACGAGGCGAACGTCGATCGCGTCGCCCGGCTGCTGCAGCCGGGCGACATCCTCGATTTGCAGAGCCCGGGCGGCGACGTCAGGGCCAGCCTGCGGTTCGCCCGACTCGTCCGGTCCCGGGGCGCGCGAGTGCGGGTGACGGGGGAATGTTCGTCCGGGTGCGCCCTTGTCTGGGTCACCGCCCCGGACCGCCTGGTCGACGGTTTCGCCGCCGTGACATTTCACGGCAATCCCATAGGGTCATGGGACTGGATCTCCGCTCACCGTGACCGCTTCCGGGCCGCGGATTTGGCCTGGGCCGAAGGCGAGGCGGCGGCGTTCCGCGATCTCCTCGTCGAAGCCGGCATCCAGCCTTGGCTCTTTCAGTGTGCGCAGCGGCTGCAGAACCAGCGTCACCGCTTCATTGACGGCCCGGGCCTGCCTTACCGACTTGAGAATCCCCGAGCGACCGACCGGATCGCGACGGAGGAGGACTACGAGATGGTGTGGTTTCCCCGCAGCATCCTGGAGCTGGCCGGAGTCAGCGGGCCTCTTGACCGCTACGACCGACCCAACGCACGCCAGCGCGAGGCGATCGAAACCCGCTTCGGCACAGTCCGGTATCACCGGAAAATCTACTGGGCCCAGGATGGGGACTGCGATGCCGACCGGTTGGCGGCGACGACCGCGCCCGCGACCTAGGCCGCCTTCTTCTTCGCGGTCGACTTCTTCACCGCCGGCTTCTTCGCGGCCGCCTTCTTGGGCGCCGCCTTCTTGCCGCCGCCGTTGGCCGAACCCTTCAGGCTCGCCCGCAGCGCCGCCATCAGGTCGACCACATTGGTGTCGTCCGGCTCCGGGGCTTCGACCAGGCCCTTGCCGCCCTTCTGCTTGGCCTTGATCATCTCGCGCAGGGCGTCGTCGTAGCGGTCCTTGAATTCCGACGGATCGAAGTCCGCCTCCTTCTGGGCGATGATGCGGGTGGCGATGTCGACCATGTCCTTGTCGGGCTTGACCGAGGGGATGTCGTCGAAGAAGTCGCCGGCGTCGCGCACCTCCTCGTGCGGCCGCAGGGTGTAGGCGACCAGGCCCTTGCCGCGCACCTCGAGCGCGATCTGGCGCTCGCGATTGCGCAGCACCAGGCAACCGATGGCGATCTTGCCCGCCGACTTCATGGCGTCGCGGATCACCGCGAAGGCCTCGGCCCCGACACCCTTCTCGGGCACGACGAAGAAGGGGCTGTCCCAGTACAGCCGGTCGATGTCGTCCTCGTCGACGAACTGGCCGATGTCGATCGTCCGCGTGCTCTCCAGTCGGACTTTCTCGAAGTCCTCGTCGTCGAACAGCACGTATTCGTCCTTGGACACCTCATAGCCCTTGACGAGGTCCGAACGCTCCACCGGGCCGGCGTCGGGGTCGGTCGGCACCATGCGGATGCGGTTGTTGGTCTCGGGATTGATCAGATGGAAGCTGACATGGCTCGATGACGACGTGGCCGTGTAGAGCGCCACCGGGCACGTCACCAGGCTCAGTTTCAGATGTCCCTGCCAGGTCGGTCTCGCGGCCATCTCGGCCTCCTCGTCTCCGTTGCGGGGAGTCGAACGCGGCGGGACGGCGATTCGTTCAGGCGGCGGGGCGTTCGGCCAGCGTCGCCGTCAGGGCTTCCGAGAGACTGGCGATGCCGTAGGGCTTGGGCAGCAGGCGGAAGGCCTCCCCCGTGGCTGCCGAGGCCGCCTCGCTGAAGCCGGTGGTCAGCAGCACAGGCAGGGCCGGATTGCGGCGCCTGACCTCCTGGGCCAGGCCCAGGCCGTCGATATCCCCCGGCATGACCATGTCCGAGAACACCAGGTCGAACCGGGCGTCCTTCTCCAGCAGGGCCAGCGCCTCTTCCGCATTGGCGACCCGCACGTGCCGGTACCCCAGGTCGACCAGCATATGGCCCACCCCGGCGGCGACGGCGTCGTCGTCCTCGACCAGAAGCAGGCGCCCGCGGCCCTTGCGCTGGGCGGGCGCGTCGTCGGCGGGAGGCATGACCGCCTCCGCCGACGCCTCGGGCGGCGTCCGGGTCGTGCGCGGCAGGCACAGGGTGAAGGTCGTGCCCTCGCCCTCGCGGGACTCGACGCTGATGTCGCCGCCCGAGGCGCGCACGAAGCCATAGACCTGCGACAGCCCCAGGCCGGTGCCGCGCCCGACCTCCTTGGTGGTGAAGAAGGGTTCGAACACCCGCGACGCCACCACGTCCGACATGCCGGCCCCGTTGTCTGTGACGGTCAGGCAGACTCGATCGGGCCGGTCCCCCTCCGCCGGCAGGTTGCGGCCGGCGACGACCAGTCGGCCGCCCTGGGGCATGGCGTCCCGCGCATTGACCGCCAGATTCAGCAGCGCCAGCTCCAGTTCGCCGCGGTCGACCTCGACCCGCCACAGGTCTTCCGGCAGGTCCAGCACCACCTCGATGTCCTCGCGCAGCGACCGCTCCAGCAGGAAGCGCAGGCCCTCGATCTGGGCCCGCAGATCCAGCACCTCGGCCTTCAGCGGCGAGCGGCGGGCGAAGGCCAGCAGTTGCCGGGTCAGGGCCGCGCCGCGCTCGACGGCCTGGCGAACGCCGGCGCTCAGCGCCTTGCGGCGCTTCGGGTCGTCGGTGCGGTCCAGCAGTTCGATGCCGCTCGAGGCCACCATCAGCAGGTTGTTGAAGTCGTGGGCGATGCCGCCGGTCAGCCGGCCGACCGCCTCCATCTTCTGGCTCTGGCGCAGCGCCTCCTCGGCCTTCTCCCGTTCGATCATCTGCTGCTGCAGCAGGGCGTTGGCGCGGACCAGTTCGGCGGCGCGGTCGGCCAGCTGGCGGTTGGCCCGCCGGAGGGCGCCCTGCGCCACCGCCAGCACCACGACCACAAGCGCCGCCAGTCCGAGCACCAGCAGCAGGCTGGCGTACTGGCTGAAGCGTTGCGCGGCGGGCGCCTCCATGACCCGCAGTCGGGCCGTGCCGAGGGTCTGGCCTGATTCCTCGACCGGCCGCACCACATACAGCCGGCCGTCCTGGAACTGCGTGGTTCTCGGCCTCGGCGTCGCCACCGGCGGCACCACCTCGCCCTCGCGTGCGAAACTCGCCACGAGACGGTTGTTCTCGTCATAGACCGCCGCGGCGAGCACGTTCGGATTGACCTGGACGGCGTCGACGTAGTCCTGCGCCGCCGCGGCGTCGTCGAAGGCGAGGGCCCCGCTCACCGCCGAGGCCAGCAGGTCGGCCTGGGCCCCGGCCTCGCGTGCGGTCTGCAGCTTCAGGGACTGTTCGTTCAGGACGGCGATGGCGACGCCGGCGACCAGCAGCACCAGCAGCGAGGCCAGCGCCACGACGGGGAAGCGGCTGTAGCGCAGGCGGGCGATCTGGAGCATGCCCTCAGCCCCCCCGCACCGTAAGCGCCAGGTTCAGCAGGCGCGAACTGATCGACAGCCGGCTGCGCGACGCCGCCTGCAGGTCGATGTGGAAGCGGACCCTGTCGTCGTCGATGACGAAATGGATCATGCCGCGGTCCGACGACACCGCGGCGTCGGTGACCACCAGCACGGGCCGCGGTCCGCCCGCCGCCACGCTCCCGCCGCCCCGCCCCACATAGAGGATGTGGCAGCCGGCGGCGGCCTCCGCCGTGCCCGGCCGGCGCACCGCCAGCGCGCGTCCGTGCGCGGTCTGGGCGCGCGCCGCCCGCTCCAGCGCGCCGTCGAACGGGTCGCGGCCGGCGACGCAGAGGACCACCGGCGACCGGCTGTTGGCGAAGGAGTGGGCGGGCCAGTCGACGAAGGCCGCGAACCGCACCAGGTAGTTGGCCTTGACCGAGTATTCGAGCGTCTGACGGGGCGCGAGCGGGGTCGCCCAGGCGGCCGGAACCAGGCCCTGGAGCAGGACGACCAGCACGATCATGGTCCCCCGCCCCGGGAGCATGTCAGAAGCTCACCTGGAGGGCGCCGAAGACGCTGCGGCCGAACGCCCGGCCCCGCACAGGATCGCCGGTCTCGACCCGGCGATCCTCGATCAGGTTGCGGCCGGTCACCGACAGCTCCAGCTGGTCGGTCAGCCGCCAGCCGAGCCGCACGTCCGCCTCGACATAGCTGTCGACCGTCGCCAGGTCGTCGACCGCGCGCAGCCGCACGTCCAGCTCGACCGCGTCGGTCAGGTCGTGCTGCGACCGCACCAGCAGCTGGTGTTCCGGGTCGTCGCCGATCGAGATCAGGCCGCTGATGTCGTCCAGGCTCGGCGTGGCGTCGTAGTCCTTGGTCAGGGTGCTGAGGCCCGCGCTCAGGCGCCACGCCGGCGTGACGTCGTAGCTGCCCCAGGCCTCCACGCCCCAGGTCTTCGCCTCGCCGTTGTTGGTCAGTCGCAGCGGAAAGAAGGTCGTCGGCGTGGTCGAGACCGTCCGCAGGTCGTCGTAGACGTTGTAGAAGCCGTTGATCGAGAACGACAGCTGCGGCAGCGGATTGGCCCGGTAGCCGAGCTCGTAGGCCGTCGCCGTTTCGGACCGGAAGTCCGCCCCGACCAGAAAGCCGGGCAGGGTCAGATCGCGCTCGATGCGGTTCGGCGTCCGGCTGGCGCGGCTGACCGCCCCCCACAGCAGGTCGCCGCCCGGCCGGCGCCAGGCCAGCCGCACGCTGGGCAGGAATTCCTGTCCCGAGAAGCTGTTGTCCTCGAACTTGGCGCCCAGCGTCAGGGTCAGGCCGCCGCCCAGCGCGATCTGGTCCTGGGCGAAGAGATTGGTCAGGGTCAGGGTCCGCTGCGGCGGATCGAGGAAGGCGCCGCCCGGCGGGGCGGTGAAGCGCGACTCGACCACCCGGTGACCGGCCCCCAGCACGATCCGGTGCCGGCCCATGTCCATGGCGTGCTGCACCGACAGGTCCCAGGCCTCGGACTCCTCCAGCGTCGCCGGCTCCTCGCGCTCATAGGCGTCGTAGAAGGCCTGCACCTGCAGCTCGCCGCCGGCCAGCGGCGCCGTCCACCGCCCCAGCACATTGCCGCCGCGCACGTGCGCCTCGGTCCCCAGCAGGTCCTCGTTGATCGTCACCTGGTTGTCGAAGACATCGCCCTGCAGCGTCAGCCGGCCCTCGCCCGCGCGCCAGTCGGCCCGCGCCCCGGCGCGCATGCCCTCGGCGTCGTCGTTGGCTTCCAGCCCGGTCCGCGACCAGCTCTCGCCGCGCACATGCCCCATGGCGTAGGCCCGCCACGCCCCGTTCTCGCCCAGGTCGCCGCCGTGCCGCAGCGCCCAGTCGGCGTCCCGGTCCCCGGCCCCGACGCTGATCAGCGTCCCGCGCGTGTCTGTCGCCGGCCGGGTGATGATGTTGATCACCCCGTTCATGGCGTTCGAGCCGTACAGCGCCCCGCCCGGGCCGCTGATCACCTCGATCCGCTCGACGTCCTGCAGCATGACGTCGCGGGCGTCCCAGAACACGCCCGAGTGCAGGGTCGAATAGATGCTGCGCCCGTCGACCAGCACCAGCAGCTTGTTCGAGGTCTCGTAGCCGTTGAATCCCCGCGCGCTGATCGCATAGTCGACCGAATTGACCCGCTGCACGTTCA
>JAEYUE010000163.1 GCA_023433655.1 Pseudomonadota bacterium
TGGCGACTTCGGCGTCGCCGGCCATGACGCCCTCGACGGCGGCGACAAAGGCGCGCCATTCGGCGGTCTGTGTCTCCAGGGCGCGACGGCCCGCGTCGGTCAGGCGATAGTATTTGCGCGACGGCCCTGAGGGCGATTCGACCAGATAGGTCTCGACCTGACCGTCGGACTGCATCCGCCGCATCAGCGGGTAGATGGTGCCCTCGCCCATGTCGATCGCCTCGGAAAGCGTGGAGGCGATCTCATAGGCGTAACTGTCGCGGCGGTTGAGAAGGGCCAGGACGCAAAGCGTCAGCACCCCCTTCTTCAGCTGGATTTCAATGGTTTCAGGCAACTCGACCTCTCCCGTGATGAGGGAGGTGTATCGCAAGGTATCTGGCGTGACAAGGTAGCTGTCTAAACATGACTGCGATTTAATGCGGAGTTGAAAGTCGGCTGCGGCGTCCAATCGCTTGGCAAGCGCGGGGGAGGGCGATATGGACCCCGCAATGAAACGCTGCGGGCCGTCGCCCGGGCGTCCGCTTGCGATTCACTCGCAAGCGCTTGCGGCAGAACGGTTTATGAGGATGTCTCGCATGGGGATGGGCACGCGGGCCCGGGGTCTGATCGGGGGCGGCATGGCCGCCCTGGCCCTGGCCCTTTTCGCCGCCGCGCCGGTCGCGGCGCAGGAACTGTACGGCCAGCCCACCCCGGGCGGTCTCGGCCTGCAGCCGGCGGTGTCGCCGCTGATGCAGGAGGCGACGATGTTCCACAACGCCATCCTGATGCCGATCATCACCTTCATCTGCCTGCTGGTGCTGGGCCTGATCCTGTGGATCATCGTCCGCTACAACAAGAAGGCCAATCCGGTCCCGGCGCGGTGGAGCCACAACACCCTGATCGAGGTGGTCTGGACGGTCGTGCCGGTCCTGATCCTCGTGTTCATCGCCCTGTTCTCGTTCCGCCTGCTGTTCAACTACCACAACATGCCGGAGCCGGACCTGACCGTTAAGGTCACCGGCAACCAGTGGAACTGGGCCTACGAATATCCCGACCAGGGCATCCCCGAGTACATCTCGAACATGCTGCCGGAAGAGGAACTGGCCCAGCGCGGCATGCCGCACAGCCTGTATCGCCTGGCCGCCGACGAGCCGATGGTGGTGCCGGTCGGCGCCAAGGTTCGCCTGCTGATCACCGCCGCCGACGTCATCCATGCCGTGGCCCTGCCGGCCTTCGGCCTGAAGACCGACGCCGTCCCCGGCCGGGTCAACGAGACCTGGTTCCAGGCGGATCGTCCGGGCGTGTACTACGGCCAGTGCTCGGAGCTGTGCGGCGTCGACCACGCCTTCATGCCGATCCAGATCAACGTCGTCCCGCAGGCCGAGTTCGCCGCCTGGGTCGCCTCCAAGGGCGGCTCGATGACGCCGAAGACGGCGGAAGAGGCTCCGGGCGGCACCGCCGCCCAGGCGGCCGCCGGCACCACGGGCGCTCCGACGACCGCTGAAGGGGCCCTCGCCATCCCGACGGCCCAGACCGCCACCACCCCGACCGAACAGCCGACCGGACCCGCCGCCGCGCCCTCGCCGGCCGCCCCCGCCGCTCCGGCCGCCCAGTAACGATACGCGAGAGCCCCAAAGACCATGGCCACCGCAGCCGCGAACCTCGCCCATGACCACGACGGTCATCACGATCACAAGCCGGGATTCTTCACCCGCTGGTTCCTGTCGACCAACCACAAGGACATCGGCACCCTTTACCTGATGTTCGCCATCATGGCGGGCATCGTGGGCGGCGCCCTTTCGGGCCTGATCCGCTGGGAACTCGCCGAACCCGGCATGCAGGTCTTCGTCCAGGGCGGCCTGGTCGAACAGCTCGGCCTCGTCGAGGCCTCCAAGCACGGCTACAACGCCACGGTCACCGCCCACGCCCTGATCATGATCTTCTTCATGGTCATGCCGGCGATGATCGGCGGCTTCGGCAACTGGTTTGTGCCGATCATGATCGGCGCGCCGGACATGGCCTTCCCGCGCATGAACAACGTGTCGTTCTGGCTGCTCGTGGCCGCGTGGATCCTGCTGATCCTGTCGATGTTCGTCGACGGGGGGCCCGGCGCCGGCTTCGGCGGCGGCTGGACGGCCTATCCGCCGCTGTCGACCATGGGCCACACCGGCCCGGCCATGGACCTGGCCATCTTCGCCCTGCACGTGGCGGGCGCCTCGTCGATCCTCGGCGCCATCAACTTCATCACCACCATCTTCAACATGCGCGCGCCGGGCATGACGCTCCACCGCATGCCGCTGTTCGCCTGGTCGGTGCTGATCACCGCCTTCCTGCTGCTGCTGTCGCTGCCGGTTCTGGCAGGCGCCATCACCATGCTGCTGGCCGACCGCAACTTCGGCACCAGCTTCTTCGATCCCGCCGGCGGCGGCGATCCGGTGATGTACCAGCACCTGTTCTGGTTCTTCGGACACCCCGAGGTCTACATCCTGATCCTGCCGGGCTTCGGGATGATCTCGCACATCGTCTCGACCTTCTCGAAGAAGCCGATCTTCGGCTACCTCGCCATGGCCTACGCCATGGTGGCTATCGGCTTCGTCGGCTTCATCGTGTGGGCCCACCACATGTTCACGGTCGGCATGAGCGTGAACCTGCGCGCCTATTTCGTCGCCGCGACCATGATCATCGCGGTCCCGACCGGGGTGAAGATCTTCAGCTGGATCGCCACCATGTGGGGCGGCTCCATCAGCTTCAAGAC
>JAEYUE010000173.1 GCA_023433655.1 Pseudomonadota bacterium
CTGTTGCAGGCGGCGAGGCCGGCGATGGCGAAGGTGGTGGCGGCGGCGATGATCAGCTTACGCATGGGTGGTTCCTTCCACTGTGGAGCCCGGATAATGCGCCGCTTCGAATTTGGTTCACGGCCGCGTGACCGATCTGTGAAGAAACCGCTCAGCCGGCTTCCGCGAAGGCGACCCGGGCCGCGCCGAGCAGGGCCGCGTGCTTGTGCAGGATGACCCGGGTCGGGATCGCGGCCATGTAATCCTGGAAGCGGCCCTTGCGCTCGAACCGCTCGCGGAAGGGGCTGGCCTGCAGGAAGGGCAGGATGCGCGGGGCGATGCCGCCGGCGATGAAGACGCCGCCGCGGGCGCCGGTGGTGAGGGCGATGTCGCCGGCCACGGCGCCGAGGATGGCGCAGAAGCGGGCCAGGGTGGCGCCGCAGGGGCTGCGCGGGTCGGCCATGGCCTGGGCGGTGATCTCGGCGGGATCGTCGATGTGGGTCTCGCGGCCGTCGATCTCGGCCAGGGCGCGATGCATGTTGAGCAGGCCGGGCCCGCAGATCAGCCGCTCGATGGAGACGCGGTCGTAACGGCGGCGCAGGATGCGCAGGATCTCGTCCTCGACCGGATCGCCGGGGGCGAAGCAGGCGTGGCCGCCCTCGGACGGCATGGCCATCTCGCGGCCGCGGGCGTCGCGCACCAGGGCCGAGACGCCAAAGCCGGTGCCGGGGCCGAGCACGGCGATGGTCGAGTCCGGCTCGCCCTCTTCCGGACCGCCGAGCGAGGCCAGTTCGCCGGCGGGGACCACGGGGGCGCCCCAGGCGAGGGCCTCGAAGTCGTTGATCAGCCGCGCCGGCCGGAGGCCGAGGGTCTCGAGCTGGCTCTCGGACAGGCGCCAGGGGGAGTTGGTCAGATCGATCTCGCCGTCGGTGACCGGGCCGGCCACGGCGATGACGCCGGCGGTCGGCCGGGCCTCGCAGCCGTCGAGATAGGCCTCGACCGCGCCGAGGAAGGTCGGGTGGTCGGCGCCCTTGAAGCTCTGGTGATGCTCGAGCACCGGCTTGCCGTTGATCATGTGGGCGATGGCGAAGCGGGCGTTGGTGCCGCCGACGTCGCCGACCAGAAGGGTCCTGTCCCAGGCGATGGTCATCAGGTCGTTTCCCTATCGTTCGCCGCGCGGCGGCTCCCTGCTTGAGGGCGCGTCATGCGTCGACCGCCCGGTCGACGAGGTTGGGGTCGGGCTGGCCGTCGTTCCAGGTCGAGGCGCCGACCGGCAGGGCGAAGCAGATCGAGGCGCCTTCCTCGGCCGTCGAGACGACGTGGCGGAAGGCCCCGAACAGCTCGCGGCCGTAGCCCCAGGCCGAACCGCTGGCGTGGTCGTCGGAGCGGCGGGCGGGCAGGCGCCGGGAGAGGTCGGCCCCGACCACGGTCAGGCGGCCGTTGTCGGGATCGAGGCGGATGACGTCGCCGTCCCGGACGCGGGCGAGCATGCCGCCGGCGAGGGCCTCGGGGCTGACGTGGATGGCGGCCGGGGTCTTGCCCGAGGCCCCGGACATGCGGCCGTCGGTGACGAAGGCGACCTTGAAGCCGCGATCCTGCAGCACGCCCAGCGCCGGCGACAGGCTGTGCAGCTCGGGCATGCCGTTGGCGCGCGGGCCCTGGAAGCGCAGCACCACGACGACGTCGCGGTCGAGCTTGCCGTCCTTGAAGGCCTGGAGGGCCGCCTCCTGGGTCTCGAAGACGGCGGCGGGGGCCTCGACCACCCGGTTCTCCGGCTTGACGGCGGAGACCTTGATCACCGCCCGGCCGAGATCGCCCTGGACGAGGCGCAGGCCGCCGTCCTTCTGGAAGGGGTCGGAGACCGGGCGGAGGATGTCGGGGTCGAGGGTCTCGGTGACGCCGTCGCGCCAGACCAGCTCGCCGTCGATCAGGGAGGGCTCCTGGAAGTAAGGGTGGAGGCCGCGGCCCATGATGGTCTCGACGTCGGCGTGGAGGTGGCCGTTCTGGGCCAGTTCACGGGCCACGAAGGCGACGCCGCCGGCGGCCTGGAAGGCGTTCACGTCGGCCGAGCCGTTGGGATAGACCCGGGCCAGCAGGGGGGTGACCGACGACAGCTGGTCCATGTCGGTCCAGTCGATCAGGACGCCGGCGGCGCGGGCCATGGCCACGAGGTGGATGGCGTGGTTGGTCGAGCCGCCGGTGGCCAGCAGGGCGACGATCATGTTGACGATGGTGCGCTCGTCGACGACGTCGGCCATGCGACCGCGGCCCTCGCGGGCCAGGGTCACGGCCTGTTTGGCGGCGGCGGCGGTGAGGGCGTCGCGCAGGCCGGTGTCGGGATGGACGAAGGCGGTCGAGGGCATGTGCAGCCCGGCCAGCTCCATCATCATCTGGTTGGAATTGGCGGTGCCGTAGAAGGTGCAGGTGCCGGGCGAGTGGTAGGAGCCGATCTCGCTTTCGAGCAGGGTCTGACGGTCGACCTTGCCCTCGGCGTAGAGGCCGCGGATGCGGGCCTTTTCGGCGTTGGGGATGCCGGAGGGCATGGGGCCGGCGGGGGCGAAGATCACCGGCAGGTGGCCGAAGGCCAGCGAACCCATGAACAGGCCGGGCACGATCTTGTCGCAGACGCCCAGGCAGACGACGGAGTCGAAGGCGTCGTGGCTGAGCGCCACGCCGGTAGACAGGGCGATGACGTCGCGGCTGAACAGCGACAGCTCCATGCCGGGACGGCCCTGGGTGACGCCGTCGCACATGGCGGGCACGCCGCCGGCGACCTGGGCCGTGGCGCCGGCCTCGCGCGCGGCCTCGCGGATGACGGCGGGGAAGCGCTCGAACGGCTGATGCGCCGAGAGCATGTCGTTGTAGGCGGTGACGACGCCGAGGTTGGGCTGCTGGCCGCCCATGGCGGTGAGCTTGTCGGCCGTGGTCTGGCCGGCGAAGGCGTGGGCCCAGTTGGCGCACGACAGCTTGGCGCGGGCCACGCCGGAGGCGGCGGCGGCGTCCATGCGGCGCAGGTAGTCGGCGCGCGTGGCGCGGCTGCGCTCGACGATGCGGGCGGTGACCTCGGCGACGACGGGGTTGAGCTGGGGCATCAGGCGGCCTCCGTCCAGACGATTTCGAGCGGGGCGCCGTGGGCGAGCAGGGCGGCGATCGGATGGGTGCGCGGGTCGCCGGCGGCCTGCTGCTCGAACACCTCGCGCTTCCGCGCGCCGGTCAGGGCGAGGACGATGCGGCGGGCGGTGGTGAGGTACGGCAGGTTGATCGAGAGGCGCTCCATCGACGGGGCCATGCCGTCGCGGCCGGCGGCGACGCCGAAGACGGTCGGGCGCAGCGCCGGGCTGAGCAGCGACCGCAGGGCGGGATTTCCGGGGAACATCGAGCAGATATGGCCATCCTCCCCCATGCCGAGAAGGACCGCGTCGAGGCGCCCGCCCTCGGCGGCGAGGGCGTGGGCGGCCACGGCGGCGGCGCGGTCGACGGTGACCTGCGGGCTGTAGAGCGGGACGAAGCGGGCCGCGGCGGCGGGGCCGGTCAGCAGGGCGCGCTTCAGCAGGGCGGCGTTGGACTCCGGGGAGGACTCCGGGACGTAGCGCTCATCCACGAGGGTGACGGCGACGCGCGACCAGTCGAGCGGGGCCTGGGCGAGGCGGGCGTAGATGGGGGCGGGAGTCGAGCCGCCGGCCCCGGCGAAGACGGCCTTGCCCGCGTCGGCCAGGGCCTCGGTCAGGGAGTCGGCCAGCCGGTCGGCGCAGGCCCGGGCCCATTCGTCCCTGTCGGCGAGGGTGCGGATCTCAACCATGGCCGGTGTTCCACTGGCGGCCGGTCCGCTCCAGCAGCAGGTCGGACGCCTCCGGGCCCCAGGACCCGGCGGCGTACTCCTTGGGCCGGAAGCCGGCGCCCTGCCAGGCCTCGGCGACCTCGTCGACCCATTTCCACGCCTGCTCGGCCTCGTCGCGGCGCACGAACAGGGTGGAGTCGCCGGCCAGGGCGTCGAGCAGCAGGCGCTCATAGGCGATGCGGCGGCGCGGCGGGCGGGCGTCCCTGTCGTTCTGGCCCCAGGACAGGCTCATGCGGATCGGCTGCAGCTGCATGCGCTGGTCGAGGCCGGGCCGCTTGTTCATCACCGAGAGGGAGATGTCCTCCTCGGGCTGCAGTTCGATGACCAGGCGATTGGCCTCGATCGCGCCGCGGTCGCCGTGGTCGAAGATGGAGTGCGGCACCGGCTTGAACTGGATGACGATCTCGGTGCGCTTCTCGGGCAGGCGCTTGCCGGTGCGCATGAAGAAGGGCACGCCGGCCCAGCGCCAGTTGTCGATGTCGGCGCGGACGGCGACGAAGGTCTCCGTGTCGGAGTCGGCCCCGCGCTCCCCGTCATAGCCCTTGACCGCCTCGCCCTCGACGGTCCCGGCGACGTACTGGCCGCGGACGGTGACGCGTTCGGCCTCCTCCGGCGTGATGGGCCGAAGCGAGCGCAGCACCTTGACCTTCTCGTTGCGGACGGAGTCCGGATCGAGGTCGGACGGCGGCTCCATGGCCACGAGGCAGAGCAGCTGCAGCATGTGGTTCTGCAGCATGTCCCGCAGGGCGCCGTACTCGTCGTAGTAGGGCCAGCGGTCGCCGACGCCGACGGTCTCGCCAACCGTGATCTGGACGTGGTCGATGCTGAGGTTGTTCCACAGCGGCTCGAAGATGGTGTTGCCGAAGCGCAGGGCGATCAGGTTCTGGACCGTCTCCTTGCCGAGGTAGTGGTCGATGCGGAAGACCTGGGTCTCGGAGAAGGCGTCGGCGACGGCGTCGTCGATCTGGCGGAAGGTGTCGAGGTCGCGGCCGACGGGCTTCTCAAGCACCACCCGGTCCTCGGGCTCGGCGAGGCCGGCGGCGCGCATGGCGGTGACGATGCGGGCGTACAGCGAGGGCGAGACGGCGAGGAAGCTGGTGCAGGGGCCGTCGCCGATGCGGTCGCGCAGGGGTTTCAGGCTCTCGGCCGAGGTGGCGTCGACGGCGAGGTAGTCGAGCCGGGCCTCCATCCGGGACCAGGCCTCGTCGGACCATGCGTCGTCGGCGCGGGCCTTGGCCTCGACCGCCTCGCGCACCTTGGCGACATAGTCCTCGCGGCTGTCGTCGGAGCGGGCGGCTCCAATGATCTTCACGCCCTCAGGCAGCAGGCCGTCGTGCTCCAGGAAGTAGAGCGAGGGCAGCAGCATGCGCATCGCCAGATCGCCGCCGCCGCCGAACAGCACCAGGGCCGCCATGCCGTCTCCTCAGGTTATGGTCCCAGCTTGACCGGGAACCGGTCTGGCCGCTTCCGCCCGGCGAGCCAAGACGTCGAGGACGTCCTGAAACACCATGTGACGGGCCTTGAGCAGGACCATCAGGTGGTAGATCAAATCCGCGGCCTCGCTGGCGAGTTCCGTTTCGGGGCCGGCGGCGCCGGCCAGGGCGGTCTCGACGCCCTCCTCGCCGACCTTCTGGGCGACGCGTTTCGGGCCCTCGGCGAGCAGGCGGGCGGTCCAGCTTTCGGCGGGGTCGGCGGCGGCGCGGGCGGCGATGGTCTGCTCAAGCCGCGCGAGGCGGCCGAGGCCGGGGGCGTCGTCGTTCCCGAAGCAGCTGGTCCGGTTCAGGTGGCAGGCGTTGCCGACCGGCCGCACCCTGAGCAGCAGGGCGTCGCCGTCGCAGTCGGGGGTCAGGGAGACGACGTGCAGCCGGTCGCCCGAGGTCTCGCCCTTGCGCCACCGCCCGCCGCGCGAGCGCGAGAAGAAGGTGGCCTCGTCGCTGGCCATCGTCTCGTCGAGCGCGGCGCGGTCCATGTACGCCAGGATCAGCACCTGCAGGGTGTCGGCGTCCTGGACCACGACCGGGATCAGGCCGTCGCCCTTGGCGAAGTCGAGGGTGGCGGGGTCGATCATGGGCGCACCTCGATGCCGGCGCCGGCGAGGAAGGATTTGAGCTCGGGAATGGCCACGGCGCCGGTGTGGAAGACGCTGGCGGCGAGGGCGCCGGAGACGCCGGCCTGCTGGAAGACGTCGCGGAAATGTTCGGGCGCTCCGGCGCCGCCGGAGGCGACCAGCGGGATGGTCAGACGGGCGCGGGCTGCGGACAGCTGTTCGAGATCGTAGCCGCGGCGGACGCCGTCCTCGTCCATGCAGTTGAGCACGATCTCGCCGGCGCCGAGGCCCTGGGCCTCGACGATCCAGTCGAGGGTGCGGCGGCCGGCGCCGCGCCTGGCGGTCGGGTCGCCGGTGTACTGGTGCACCAGCCAGTCGTCGCCGCTGCGCTTCGAGTCGACGCCGACGACCACGCACTGGGCGCCGAAGCGGGCGGCGAGGTCGGCGATCAGGTCGGGGCGTTCCAGGGCGGGGGAGTTGACCGAGACCTTGTCGGCGCCGTGATCGAGGCAGCGGCCGGCCTGTTCGACCGAACGGATGCCGCCGGCGACGGTGAAGGGGATGTCGAGCAGGCGGGCGATGTCGCGCACCCAGCCGTAGTCGAGGGTGCGGCCCTCGGGGCTGGCGGTGATGTCGTAGAAGACCAGTTCATCGGCGCCGGCGTCGCGGTAGCGGGCGGCGAGATCGGCGGCGTCGCCCATGTCGACGTGGCCCTCGAAACGGACGCCCTTGACCACCCGGCCGTCGCGGACGTCGAGGCAGGGGATGATGCGACGGGCGGTCATGCGCGGGCGGCCTCCAGCGCCTGTTCGACGGTGAAGCGGCCTTCGTAGAGGGCGCGGCCGACGATGGCGCCCGAGGCTCCGACCGAGCGGGCGCCGGTCAGGTCGGCCAGGTCGGCGACGCCGCCCGAGGCCTGCAGCCAGAGGTCGGGCCGGCGCTGGTGGATTTCGGCCAGAAGGTCGAGATTGGGTCCGGTCAGGGCGCCGTCGCGACCGACGTCGGTGACCAGCAGGTGTTTCGCGGACCCGGGCGGATAGCGGTCGAGGGCGGCCCACAGATCGACGTCGGCGGCCTCGGTCCAGCCCTTGAGCGCGGGCACGAAACGGTCGCCGTCGGCCTTGACGTCGATGGCGAGGGTGAGGCGGTCGGGGCCAAAGCGTTGCAGCCAGGCCGCGACCTCGTCCGGCGCCGAGACGGCGAGCGAGCCGACCACGACCCGGGCCACCCCGGCGTCGAGCAGCCGCTGGACGTCGTCGGCCGAGCGGACCCCGCCGCCGGACTGGATGCGGATGTCGATGGCGGCCGCGAGTTCGCCGATCAGGGCATGCTGGACCGCCCGGCCGGCTTCGGCCCCGTCGAGATCGACGATGTGCGCCCACGTCGCGCCCGCGGCGGCGAAGGCCGCCAGCCGCGCCGCCGGCGCGTCGTCATAACGGGTGACAGCGTCGAAACGGCCGTGCATCAGCCGGACGCAGACGCCCTGTCGCAGGTCGATGGCGGGGTAGACGATCATGCCGTCCCCCGGTCTCGGCTGCGCCTCGCCGGAGGATGACGAAGACGGAGGATCATATCGCAAGGTCCAGGAAGTTGCGGAGGATGCGGGCGCCGACGTCGGCCGAGCGCTCGGGGTGGAACTGGCAGCCCCAGCGGTTGGCGTCGTGGACCACAGCCGGGACGGGGCCGCCGTAGTCGGCGCGAGCCAGGGTCGCCGGGCCGTCGGGGCAGACGAAGCCGTGCACGAAATAGGCGTACGCCCCGTCGGCGACGCCTTCGAGCAGGGGGTCGGGACGGACCGGCGTCAGGCGCGACCAGCCCATGTGCGGCACCGGCCGGTCGGCGGCCGGTTCGAGGCGGCGCACGGTTCCGGGGATCAGGCCGAGCAGGGCGGCGTCCCCCTCCTCGCTGCGCTCGAACAGCAGCTGCTGGCCGAGACAGACGCCGAGCAGGGGGCGGCGGAAGGC
>JAEYUE010000241.1 GCA_023433655.1 Pseudomonadota bacterium
TGCGCACCAGCGCCATGTAGACCGAGGCGTCGCCGTGGGGGTGGAACCGGCCCAGCACGTCGCCGACCACCCGCGCGCACTTCGAATAGGCGCGGTCCGGCGTCATCTTCAGGTCGTGCATCGAATAGAGGATGCGCCGGTGCACCGGCTTCAGGCCGTCGCGCGCGTCGGGCAGGGCCCGCGACACGATCACGCTCATGGCGTAATCGAGGTACGAACGGCGCAGCTCGTCTTCGATGGTGATGGTGGAGATGTCGCCGCTGCCGGTCGGCGCGGCGTTGTCGTAGCTGTCGTCGGTCAAGGAAATCAGGCTTTAAATGGCCGGAATCGGAACGTGATCCGCTGACCGGTTTTCTAGCATCCGGGGGCTGTGGTGGCAAAGCGAAGCCGCCTGTCGGGCCCCCATCAACAGGGGATTTTTCGCCATGCGTCCTTACCACCTCGCCGCCCTCGCCGTCCTGCCGCTGGCGATGTCGCTCGGCGCGTGCGTCAACGTCACCGCCAACGACTATTCGTGGCGTCCCGCCCGCGCCATGACCGGCGATTTCGGCGAGGCGACGCTGATCAACGCCTCGGGCGCCAACATCGGCCGGGCCGTGCTGACGCAAGGGCCGACGGGCCTGCTGATCCGCGTCGAGGCCGACGGCCTGACCCCCGGCTGGCACGGCGTCCACATCCACGCCACCGGCCAGTGCGCCGCCCCCTTCACCTCGGCCGGCGGCCATATCAACCACGAGGAGCCCAAGGCCCCGCACGGCCTGCTCAACCCCGGCGGACCCGACGACGGCGACCTGCCCAACATCTTCGCCGACGAACGCGGCCGGGTCCGCGCCGAGATCTTCACCACCAGCGCCCGCATCGCCCGCGAGGGCCCGGGCCAGTGGCTGTGGGACGCCGACGGCTCGGCCCTCGTCATCCACGCCGCCATGGACGACCACGTCAGCCAGCCGATCGGCGGGGCGGGCGAGCGCGTGGCCTGCGGAGTCATGGCCGCCGGCTGACGCCGGGCTTGTAAAGGAAGGGCCGGGCCGGGCATCGTCCGGCCATGGCCCTGCTGTACGGCGATCCTGTCCCGACCTTCGTGGTCGAGGGCGTCAGCAACCCCCGCTACGTCCTCGACACGGCGGCGGGCCGCTACCTGGTGCTCGCCTTCGTGCGGCCGGAGGACGTCGCCGGCGCGGTCCATCGGATCGAGTCGCAGCGGGCCGCCTTCAACGACCTCCACGCCAGCGCCTTCGTCGTCGTGCTCGGCGAGGATCCGGAGCGCGAGGCCCGGCGCGACGCCCTGCCCGGCCTGCGCTTCCTGTTCGATCCCGACGTCGCGGCCTCGGCGCCGTTCGGCGTCGGCGAGGCGGAGCGCTGGTTCCTGGTCGACCCCGCCCTGCACGTCATGGCCGCTGTGGGCGCCGAGCAGGCCGCGGCCCTGATCGAGCGGGTCGCATCGCTTCCGCCACCCCCCCGGCACGGGGGTTTCGCCGGCACGGCGCCGGTGCTGGTCACGCCCCGCATCTTCGAGCCCGGCTTCTGCGAGCGGCTGATCGCCCTGTACCGCGAGGTCGGCGGCGAACCCTCAGGCTTCATGCGCGAGGTGGACGGCGTGACCACCCTGATGATGGACGACCAGCACAAGCGGCGCTCGGACGTGATCATCGAGGACGAGGCGCTGCAGAAGCACGCCGTCGCCCGCCTGACCCGGCGGCTGATCCCCCAGATCGAGAAGGCCTTCAACTTCAAGCCGACCCGGATCGAACGCTATCTCGTCGCCCGCTACGACGCCGAAACCGGCGGCTTCTTCCGCCCGCACCGGGACAACACCACCAGGGGCACGGACCACCGCCGCTTCGCCGTCTCGATCAACCTCAACGCCGACTACGACGGCGGCGACCTGCGCTTCCCGGAATACGGCGACCGCACCTACCGCCCGCCCCCCGGCGGCGCCTGCGTCTTCTCCTGCTCCATCCTGCACGAGGCGACCCCGGTCACCCGCGGCGAGCGCTTCGCCTTCCTCCCCTTCCTCTACGACGAGGCGGCGGCGAAGGTGCGCGAGGAGAACCTGAAGTATCTGGACCCGGCGCTCACCGCCTAGTCGTCCCGGAACTGCAACTTGGCCAATCGGGCGTAGAGACCGCCGCGGGCCATCAGCTCGGCGTGGGTCCCCTCCTCCACCACCTTGCCGTCGTCCATCACCACGATGCGGTCGGCGCGGAGCACGGTGGCCAGGCGGTGGGCGATGACGATCGTCGTGCGGGCCGCCATGGCCTTGTCCAGCGCCGCCTGCACCAGACGCTCGTTCTCGGCGTCCAGCGCCGAGGTCGCCTCGTCCAGCAGCAGGATCGGCGCCTCGCGGACCAGCGCCCGGGCGATGGCCATGCGCTGGCGCTGGCCGCCCGACAGGCTCTTGCCGCGCTCGCCCAGCGGCGTGTCGAACGCCTCCGGCAGGGCCTCGATGAACGACAGGGCCTGGGCCTCCTCGGCCGCCCCCCGCACTTCATCCGGCGTCGCAGCTTCCTTGCCGAAGCGGATGTTTTCGGTTGCCGATCCCGAGAACAGCGGTGCCTCCTGCGAGACCCAGGCGAAGCGGCTGCGCACGGCCACGGGATCGGCCTCGCGCACGTCCACCCCGTCCACCGACACCACCCCCGACTGCGGATCGTAGAAGCGCAGCAGCAGACGGAAGACGGTGCTCTTCCCCGCCCCCGACGGCCCGACCAAGGCCACCGTCTCGCCGGGCCGCACCGTCAACGAGAAGCCCTTCAGGGCCGGCAGGTCGGGCCGGCCCGGATAGCTGAAGCGCACCGCCGACATCGACACCTCGCCGACCGGCGGCTCTGGCAGGGCGCGCGGGCTGGCCGGCGCGGCGATCGAGGGCGTGCTGCGCATCAGCTCGTCGATCCGCTCCATCGCCCCGGCCGCCTTCTGGACGTCGCCCCAGCTCTCGCCCAGCGCCCCGACGGCGCCGGCCGCGAACACCGACAGCAGCACGAATTGCAGCAGCGCCCCCGGGCTCATCCGTCCGGCGATCACGTCCTGCGCCCCCAGCCACAGCACCAGGGTCACCCCGCCGAACATCACCACGATGACCAGGGCGGTCATCAGCGCCCGCGCCCGGATTCGCGCCAGCGAGACGGCGAAGGCCTCCTCCACCGCCGCCCCGAACCGCTCGATGGCGCTCTTCTCGCGGCCGAAGGCCTGCACCGTCTCGATGGCGTCGACGCTCTCGCCGGCGAAGCCGACGGCGCTGGCGAAGCGGTCCTGCGAGGCCACGGTCAGCCGCCGCACCACCCGCCCGAACAGGAACAGCGGCCCCAGCAGCAGCGGCACCACCAGCAGCACCAGCCCGGTCAGCTTGGGGCTGACGATGAACAGCAGGATGGTCCCGCCGATCAGGGTCAGGAAGTTGCGCAGGGCGTAGGACACCGAGGTGGTCAGCAGGGTCTCGACGAGGGCGATGTCGGTGGTCAGGCGCGACAGCACCTCGCCCGTCCGCATGCGGGCGTAGAAGGCCGGATCCAGCGTCAGGATGCGCCCGAACAGCCCCTTGCGCACGTCGGCCACGACCCGCTCGCCGGTCTTGGTGACGAAGAAGTAGCGCACCGCCGTAGCGAGCCCGAGGAACAGGGCGTTGGCGGCCAGCACCAGGAACCACAGGTTCAGCTGCGCCCCGCCGTTCTCGAAGCCGTGGTCGATGGCGCCCCGCGCCGTCACCGTCAGCCCCAGAGAGGCCGCCGTCGACATCATCAGCCAGAAGACAGCCATGGCCATGTGGCCCCGGTGGCGCAGGGCGTAGGGCAGCAGCCGGCCCAGCGGCCGGATGTCGCGTCGCTTCTCGCGCCGCTGCCCCGCCTCGCCCATCTGCTCGACCAGCAGGGCGCCGGCGCCGGGCCGGCCGCGCAGGTCGGCGGCGTCGGGTGCGGGGGCGGTCGTATCGGTCATGGCCGGGCCTCTTGCCCCGGAACGGCCCCCGGTGTAAACGCCGCCGCTCATTCCCGCCGCCGCCCGGCGGGTTTCTCATTTTCGCGCACGGACGGTCGGCATCGTCACCGCGCAGAGACCGGACAACGACCATGAAGGCCGATACCCACCCCGACTACCACTTCATCACCGTGACGATGACGGATGGTACGACCTACCAGACGCGCTCGACCTACCAGAAGGAAGGCGCCGTCCTGAACCTCGACATCGATCCGCTGACCCACCCGGCCTGGACCGGCGGCAACCAGCAGCTGATGGACCGCGGCGGCCGCGTCTCGCGCTTCAACAACAAGTTCGGCGGCTTCATCAAGAAGTAGGCCGGTCTGGCTTCCGGGTCACACCTGGGCCGCAGACGATCACGAAGGCGTCGGTCCCCGGGCCGACGCCTTTCTGTTTGGCCGGAACGCCGATAACATGCCGGCGTTGGACCACCGGGGCGTGGGCGCAGGGTCCTGCGCGGAAACGGGCGAAGAGCAGCAGTGATGAATCGACGGCAACTGGGTCTGGGCGCGGCGGCGGCGGCCCTCGCGTCGGCAAGTGTCGCGCGGGCCCAGGTCCGCGACCCCGCGGCCGTGGCCTTCTACGATTCCTTCAACGACCAGCTGGCCCGGCTGCCCTCGACGATCCAGCCGGATGTCCGCGCCTTCTACGAGATGAACGGCTGGCGGCCGGTCTGGACCTCCGAGCGCGTCCGCGCCCTGCGCGCCGCCGCCGCCCAGGCGGAGCGCCACGGCCTGTCTCAGGCGGACTTCTTCGACTTCGACGCCCTCGCCTCCAATCCGAGCCTCGCCGAGATGCGCACCACGGCGGCGGCCCTCGGCTACGGCCGCGTCCTGGCCGAGGGCCGGGTCCGGCCCGAGACGGTCGAGGACCTGTGGGAGATGCAGAAGAACCGCGTCGACCTGCCGCTCGGGCTGAACGACGCCCTCGCCCAGGCCCGTCTGGTTGAGTGGTTCGAGAGCCTCGCCCCGACCGACATCGGCTACACCAACCTGTCGGCCGGCTACGTCCGCTACCGCCGCATGATCCGCGACGGCCGCAGCTGGCCGGTGTTCCAGCAAGGTCCGACCATCGAGCCGGGCACGAGCGACGCCCGCATCCCGGTGCTGATCGAGCGCCTCGTGGCGGAAGGCGACCTCCCCTCCGCCGACGCCGCGCGACTGGTCGGGACCTTCTACGGCCCCGAGCTCGAGGAGGCGGTCAAGGGTTTCCAGGTGCGCCACGGCCTCGCCGCCGACGGCCGCATCGGCACGGGCACCCAACGCTCGCTGTCGGCCTCGGCCGAGGACCGGGCCCGCCAAATCGCCCTCAACCTCGAACGCCGCCGCTGGCTGAAGCGCGACCTCGCCCCCGAGCGCATCGAGGTCAACACCGCCGCAGCCATCATGGTCTACTGGAAGGACGGCAAGCCGGTTCACTCGAACCGGGTCGTCGTCGGCTCCCCCGCCAACCAGACCCCCAGCCTCGAGAAGCAGTTCGCCTCGGTGGTGGCCAATCCCCCCTGGTACGTGCCGGCCTCGATCGCCCGCAACGAGATCCTGCCCAAGGGCCCCGGCTACCTGGCGGCCAATAACATGTACATCT
>JAEYUE010000215.1 GCA_023433655.1 Pseudomonadota bacterium
GCGCTGGCCCGCGAGACGCTGGAGCGGTCCGGAGACCCTGAAATCCGCCGCATGGCGGAGGCGGAGATCGAGACCCGCAGCCGCGAGATCGCCAGGCTGAAGGCGTGGACGCCTGCGGCTCCCGCAGCGCGGTGACGACCGTCACAGTTCCGCGCTAGCCTCGTCGGGAGAGCCCTGGAGACGTCGATGCGCCTGCCTGATTCCGTATCCCGCCGCGGCCTGATGCTGGCGCTCGGCGCTGGAGGTGTCGCGCTGGGCTCGGGCCGGCAGGCGTTGGCCGATCCGGTGTTCGCGGAACACCCGTTCCAGCTGGGCGTCGCCTCGGGCGACCCGACCCCCGATGGCTTCGTGATCTGGACCCGGCTGGCGCCGCGGCCGCTGGAGCCGGGCCATGGCATGCCCTCGGCCCCGGTGCCGGTGAAGTGGGAGGTCGGGACCGACCGCGGCCTGTCGAACGTGGTCCGGCGCGGCGAGGCCGTCGCCCGTCCGGAACTCGGCCACGCCGTGCACGTCGAGGTCGAGGGGCTGGAGCCCGGCCGCGACTATTTCTACCGCTTCACCGCGGGGGCGGAGCGGACCGCGACGGGGCGGGCGAAGACGGCCCCCGGGGCGGGCGCGGCGACAGCCCGGTCGCGCTTCGGCGTCGTGGGCTGCCAGGCCTATGAGCAGGGCTACTACACGGCGCACCGGCGGATCGCGGGCGAGGAACTCGACTTCGTCTACTGCTACGGCGACTACATCTACGAGGGGCGCGGCAGCCGGACCTACACCGGATCCGGCGGGACGATGGAGAACCCGCGCCAGCATATCGGCGGCGAGACCTACAGCCTCGACGACTACCGGCGGCGCTACGCCCAGTACAAGATGGATACGGACCTGCAGGCCAGCCACGCGGCGGCGGCGTGGTTCGTGACCTGGGACGACCACGAGGTCGCCAACAACTGGGTTTCCGACATCGACGACGGCGTACCGCCGGAGGTGTTCCTGCTGCGCCGGCAGGCGGCGGCGCAGGCCTTCTACGAACACATGCCGCTGCGCCGTTCGGCCTTCCCGCGCGGGGCGGAGATGCAGCTGTACCGTCACGCGGCGTGGGGCGACCTGCTGGACCTGAACTTCCTCGACACCCGCTCCCATCGCTCGGACCAGCCGTGCGGCGACAGCTGGGCGGCGACCTGCGAGGGCGTCAACGACGCCGCGGCCCAGGTGCTGGGCGAGGCGCAGGAGCAGTGGCTGTACCGCAATCTCGACCGGTCGCAGGCGCGCTGGAAGGTGCTGGCCCAGCAGATCATGCTGATGGACCTGGACCGGCGCGAGGGGCCGGAGACGGGCTTCAACCTCGACACCTGGGCGGGCTACCGTATCCCGCGCCAGCGGCTGCTGGACCGGCTGCAGCAGCGTCGCATCGGCAATGTCGTGGTGCTGACCGGCGACGAGCACCAGAACTACGCGGGCGAGCTGTATCGCGACAGCCGCAATCCCGAAGGCCGGCCGGTGGCGGCGGAGTTCGTCACCACCTCGATCAGCTCGTCCGGCGACGGCGTCGACCAGCGGCCGGCGGGGCGGCAATACCTGGCCGACAATCCGTTCCTGAAGTTCAACAACGCCCAGCGCGGCTACGCCATCTGTGACGTGACGCCGGAGGCCTGGCGCACCGAGTTCAAGGTGCTGGACAAGGTGTCGGAACGGGGCGCGACCCTGACCACGCGGGCGGTCTATGCCGTCGAGAGCGGCGACGGGCGGCTGGTTCCCGCCTGAGGCTCAGCGTCCGCTGAGCCAGTCGGTCGGCTCGACCAGCACATAGCCGGGCGTGGTCGAGGCGAAGTGGCGGAGCCAGTAGCTGTGGCCGGCGCCGAACATGACCACGATGCGGTCGCCGGGCCGGGCCACCTGCATAAGCTTGGCGAAGATCACGGCGTTGCGGGTGTACCAGCGCCCGTTCAGCTCGGCCCCCGGAAAGTCCTCGCCGGCGCCGAAGCGGAGGAAGCCGTAGTACATCACGGCGTTGTTCGTGCTCAGCGCCACGCCCGGGGCGTTGATCCCGGCCAGCAGGGCGCCGAGGGTCTCGGTGCGCTGGCGTTGCTCGAGATCGGCGAGGAAGGCGCGGACCTCTCCGTTCATGGCCTGGAGCTCGTCGGCCCGGCCGTTGGCCTCCACCCAGGCCATCATCTCGCCGTAGGGGAAGTAGGACGGTTCACCCTCGCGATCCTTCTCGTCGACGGCGTAGACCCGGTCGACGCCAGCGAGGGCGGCGAGGCGGTAGCCGATCTGGATGCGTTCGTCGGGACGGGACAGGAGCCACTCGGGGCTGTAGTCGGCGAACCGGTGATCGACCATGGTCGAGGGATCGGGGGCGATGCTCTCGATGGCGATGGCGGTGGGCCGGAAGCGGGCGAGATCCTCGGCAATGCGGGCCAGCTCGACCTGCTTCTCCGGAGTGGTGACCGGGTCGATGCGGGCGTTGTTCACGTCGCGCCCCGGATTGTCGAGGTGGGGCACGCCCAGCACCATGACCTGCACCGGTTCGGGCGCGGGCGTCTGGGCCATGGCGGCGGTCGGAAGGGCGAGGGCCGCGACGGCGGCGAGGATCTTCAGCATGGGAACGGCTCCGCTAGAGGTTGGCGGAGAGAGGGCGCGGGCGCCGCCCGTGGATGCACCGTACGGATTAAGTCTTCGACAGGTTCAGACTGCGGGAACGGCCTGCTGTAAGCGACCCCCGACCCGGATCGGCTCCACACGCGTGGCCAGGCCGGTGCGATCGTCTGTCTCGACGTAGACGCCGCAGATGGTGGCCGGGCCGTGCGCCGGGACATACCGGCCGCCAGA
>JAEYUE010000298.1 GCA_023433655.1 Pseudomonadota bacterium
TGGAGTCCTTCATGCCGGCGAGGTGCTGGATGGCGCCCGAGATGCCGATGGCGATGTAGAGGGCCGGGGCGACGACCTTGCCGGTCTGGCCGACCTGGTAGTCGTTGGGGGCGTAGCCGGCGTCGACGGCGGCGCGCGAGGCGCCGACCGCGGCGCCGAGCTTGTCGGCCAGGGGGTCCATGACGGCGTGGAACTCCTCGGCCGAGCCCAGCGCCCGGCCGCCGGAGACGACGATCTTCGCCGCGCCCAGCTCGGGGCGGTCGGACTTGACCATTTCCTCGGAGACGAAGCTCGACTTCGCCGAGTCGGCGCCGACGACGGTCTCGACCGCGGCCGAACCGCCCTCCCCGGCCGCGTCGAAAGCGGTCGGACGGACGGTGATGACCTTCTTCGCGTCCGAGGTCCGGATCGTCTCCAGCGCGTTGCCCGCGTAGATCGGGCGCACGAAGGTGTCGGCCGAGACCACCTCAATGATGTCCGAGATCGGGGCGACGTCCAGTCTGGCGGCGATGCGCGGCATGTAGTTCTTGCCGTCGGTGGTGGCCGGCGACAGGACGGCGTCGTAGCCGTCGGCCAGACCGAGGACCGTGGCCTCGACCGCCTCGGCCAGCTGGTGCGACAGGGCCGCGCTCTCGGCCAGCAGCACCTTGCGCACGCCGGCGATCTTCGCGGCGGCGTCGGCGGCGGCCTTCGCCCCCTGGCCGAGGACGAGGACGTCGACCTCGCCGCCCAGTTTCGCGGCGGCGGTGACGGTCTTGTGGGTGGTGTCGCGGACGGCGGCGCCGTCGTGATCGGCGATGACGAGAACGGCCATTACAGGACTCCCGCGGTCTTGAGCTTGGCGACCAGGTCGGCGGCGTCGGTCACCTTGACGCCGGCGCCGCGCTTGGGCGGCTCGGTCACCTTCTGGACGGTCAGGCGCGGCGCCGTGTCGACACCGTAGTCGGCGACCGCCTTGACCGCGATCTCCTTCTTCTTGGCCTTCATGATGTTGGGCAGGGAGGCGTAGCGCGGCGTGTTGAGACGCAGGTCGACGGTGACCACGGCCGGCAGGGTCGCGGCCACGGTCTGCAGGCCGCCGTCGACCTCGCGGGTCACGGTCGCCTTGCCGCCCTCGACGACCAGCTTGCCGGCGAAGGTGGCCTGGGGCCAGTCGAGCAGGGCGGCCAGCATCTGGCCGACGGCGTTGTTGTCGCCGTCGATCGACTGCTTGCCCATCAGCACGAGGTCGGGCTTCTCCTCCTCGACCACGGCCTTGAGCAGCTTCGCCACGGCCAGGGGCTCGAGGTCGGCGTCCGACTGGATCAGCAGGCCGCGGTCGGCGCCCATGGCCAGGGCGGTGCGGAGGGTCTCCTGGGCCTGGGTCACGCCGATGGAGACGACGACGATCTCGCTGGCCGTGCCGGCGGCGTGATGCTCCTTGCCCTCCTTCAGACGCACGGCCTCCTCGACGGCGATCTCGTCGAACGGGTTCATGCTCATCTTGACGTTGGCCAGATCGACGCCGCTCTGGTCCGCCTTGACGCGGGCCTTGACGTTATAGTCGATCACCCGTTTGACGGGGACGAGTACCTTCATTGCGCTGTCCATGAGATGGCCGGAATGTGCGGGCAGGGAATGGAACGCCTGTCCCGGCCTGTCAACGTAACGCCGCGTCAACGGGCCGCGCGCCCCGGAGAAGTTCGATGCACCGCCTGCTGACGATGAAGCGACTGAGCGTGATCTTCCTGGCCACCTTCGCGGTGCTGGTCGGCGGGGTGTTCGCGTATCAGACGCTGGTGGTGGCCCCGGAGGAGCGTTGCGAGGAGAGCGGCGGCTGGTGGGACCGCGAGGGCGAGGTCTGCGCCCGGCCGGTGTCGATCGCCGAGATCACCGGGCGGCCGGTCGGGCAGAGCCGGGCCGAGGCCTCGGACGCCAAGAACCGCGAACTGATCCAGCTCGAGGACCGGCTGGCGGCGGCGAAGGCCGAGCGCGACGCCGAGGTGCGCCGCCAGCGCGAGGCCCTGACCGGACGCTAGTCGCTCAGCGGGTCGCGCCCGGGACCCACTTCACGTCGTCGGCGCCGTGGGCGTTGGCGCGGCGGGCGGCGACGAACAGGTGATCCGACAGGCGGTTGAGATAGCGCAGGGCCGCGGGCGAAAGGTCGCAGCCGGCCTCGCGGGCGCGCACCGCCTCGCGCTCGGCGCGGCGGCAGACGGTGCGGGCCAGGTGCAGGTGGGCCGACAGCGCCGAGCCGCCCGGGAGGATGAAGCTGTCGAGCGGCTTCTGGCTCTCGTTCATCCAGTCGATCTCGGACTCAAGGCGGTCGACCTGGCCGTCGAGGATGCGCAGGGCCTCCCATTTCGGCGGCGGATCGTGCGGGGTGGCGAGGTCGGCGCCGAGGTCGAACAGCTCGTTCTGGATGCGCGCCAGCATGGCGTCGATGCGGTCGTTCTGGCCGCTGTGCAGCCGCGCGACGCCGATGACGGCGTTGAGCTCGTCGACGGCGCCGTAGGCCGCGACGCGCGGGTCGGTCTTGGACACCGGGGCGCCGGAGGCCAGCCGCGTCGCGCCGTCGTCGCCGGTCTTCGTATAGATGCGGTTGAGAACCACCATGCTCAGCCCCCGTGCGTGGACTTCCACCACATGCCGACGACGAGCAGGACGACGGCCACGGCCTGCAGGGCGACGCGGAGGCGCATCAGCCTGTTGGAGCGCGAACGGGCGCCCTCGTCGGTCTGGTAGAGCGAGCGGATGCCGAAGGCGAGGGTGATCGCCACGGCGACGATGGCGAGGATGATGAGAATGTCGAACAGGGCGCCCATGCGGGGGTTCTAGGCCGCGGCCAAGCGCGGCGCCAGCGCGGCCTGTTGTCCACAGTGAAATTGCGACACATTCGCATATAGCCTTGCCAAGCTTCCCGGGCAGTTGTTGAGACGCGTTCGCAACAAGGGCCTGTCCATGACCGTCATCTCTTCCCCTCGTCCCACCGCGTGGAGCGCCGTCGCCTGGCTGCCGCTGATCGCCGCGGCCGCCGCCGGGAGCGCCTCGGCGCAAAGCCTGGCGCCCGCCGAAGATCCGGGCGGGACCGATCTGGGCGAGATCGTCGTCACCGCCGCCGGCTTCGAACAGCAGGTCCGTCAGGCCCCGGCCAGCATCAGCCTGATCCCGCGCGACGAGATCCGGCAGCAGAGGGCCGGTTCGATCGCCGAGATCCTGTCGACGGTCGAGGGCGTCGACACGGGGGCGGCCGTGGGCAAGACCGGCGGCCAGACCATCAACATCCGCGGCATGGGGTCGGACTACACCCTGGTGCTGATCGACGGGCGGCGGCAGAACACGGCCGGCAGCGTGACCCCCAACGGCTTCGGCGAGACCGCCACCAGCTTCCTGCCGCCGGTGTCGGCGATCGAACGGATCGAGGTGGTGCGGGGGCCGGTCTCGACCCTCTACGGTTCAGACGCCATGGGTGGGGTCGTCAACATCATCACCCGCAAGGTCGGCGACGTCTGGACCGGGGCGGTCAGCGCCAACACTACCCTGCAGTCGGACGCGGCGTTCGGGAACCTGTACGGCGGCGATCTGTACGCGGCCGGGCCGGTGGTCGCCGATCAGCTGGGCCTGACGGTGCGCGGCGGGTGGTCGATGCGCGAAGCCTCGGCCCTGACCTATGAGGACGTCAACGGCGTGCCGACGCCGGTCCCGGGCTTTGGCCGCAGTTCGACGGAGAACGAGATCTGGACCGCCGGCGCGCGACTGACCCTGACGCCGCACCCGGACCACGACCTGTGGCTCGACATCGACGTGGCCCGCCAGTGGTACGACAATTCGAACGGCCAGATGGGCACCAACACGACCGCCGGCGGCTATGCCGACGCGCTGGAGTTCAATCGCGATCAGATCGCCCTCGCCCACGACTGGCGGCTGCCGGTCGGCGAGCTGCAGAGCAACCTGTCGGTCGGCCGGACCGAAACCGTCGGCCGCATCATTCCCAACGGCGTGCCCGGGGCCGGCGGCCCGCGCACCCTGGAGAGCGAGAACCGCATCCTCGACAGCAAGCTGTTCTCGCAGTGGCGCGACCACACCTTCACGGTCGGCGGCCAGTACTGGCAGGCCGAGATGGTCGACGGCGTCGCGCCGGCCGCCTTCGAGCACACCCAGTGGGCGGTCTTCCTCGAGGACGAATGGCGGCTGGCCGACGGCCTCGCCCTGACCGTCGGGGCGCGGCATGACGACCATTCCAGGTTCGGCGCCCACTTCAGCCCGCGCGCCTATGTGGTTTGGAACGCCAGCGAGGCCTGGACCTTCAAGGGCGGCGTCAGCCAGGGCTTCAAGACTCCGGCGCTGGAGCAACTTGCCGAAGGCATCATCGGCTTCGGCCAGCAGGGCCGGCTGCCGCTGCTGGGCAGCCCGGGACTGCAGCCGGAGACCTCGACCTCGACCGAGATCGCGGCCTTCTACGACGGCGGGACGGGTTTCCGGGCCAGCGTGACGCTGTTCCACAACCGGTTCGAGGACAAGATCGCCAGCGGCGCGCCGGTCGCCAACTGCACCTTCGGCCTGACCCGGGCGCAGTATGACGCCGGCGGCTATCCGGTCGCCGGATGCATCGACGTCGGCTTCTGGCCCAACGCCGCGACCTTCGGCCAGAAGGTCAACATCGACGAGGCGGTGACGCAGGGCGTGGAGGCCACGGCCCGCTGGGCCGTCACCCCGGACTGGAGCCTGTCAGCCAACTACACCTTCACCGACAGCGAGCAGAAGTCAGGCGCAGCCGAGGGCCTGCCCCTGACCGATACGCCGGAGCACATGGTCAACGCCCGCCTTCGCTGGCAGGCGACAGATCGCCTGTCGCTCAACCTGCGCGGCGAATACCGCAGCGAACGATTCCGCGGCCTCGGCGCGGCCCGCGACGCCTGGGGCGACTACGAGGCCTATGCCCTGGCGCACCTGGGCGGGACGTATAAGGTCAACGACCGGGTGACGGTCAACGCCGCCATCTACAATCTGTTCGACACCGCCTTCGTCAGCCTGCTGCCCTACGGGACGCCCGTGGCGTACACGCCGGAGTACGCCAACAACCAGGAGCCCCGGCGGCTGTGGCTGTCGGTGGCGGCCACCTTCTGAAGTCGCAGGACCGTCAGCTGGCCGTCACAGGAACGCGATCTCGTTTGGGTAGTTAAGCGGGCCCGAGCGAGGACCCCATGGACTGCTATTACTGCATCATCGCCACGGACGAGGACGAGGTCGCCGACCTCTATGTGCTTGAGGCGTCGGACGACGAAGCCGCCCTCTTGCAGGCCCGCGCGGCGGCCGGGGGCGTGGCCGGCTGGATGCAGGTGCGCGTCCATGACGGCGAACGGCTCGTAGCGACCCTTGAGCGGGCGTCGCCCCCGGGGGAGTTGCCGCTGGCGGCCTGAGCGCCGAGCCCGTCGACGGCGCAGTTGACCTGAAGAGGTTATTTCCATATTCGTAGAAATATGGAAATTGACGTCGCCCTCAGCCGCCTGTCTGCCCTCGCCCAGGAGAACCGTCTGGCCGTGTTCCGCCTGCTCGTGCGGGCGGGCGCCGAAGGCGTCGCCGCCGGGGAGATCGCGCGCTCGCTGGGCGTCGCGCCGAACACCCTGTCTGCGCAGCTGACCGTGCTCGCCAACGCCGGCCTGGTGCGCAGCCGCAGGGACGGCCGCTCGATCATCTATTTCGCGGACTACGACGGGATGAGCGAACTGCTCGTCTTCCTGATGGAAGACTGCTGCCAGGGCCGGTCGGAAGTCTGCGTCCCGCTCGCCGACGCGGCGAGCCGCATCGCCTGCTGCAACCCCACGGAAGGAACGCGTCAGTGAAGCGCCTGCACATCCATGTCGCCGTCGAGGATCTCGACCGGTCCATCGGCTTCTATTCGACCCTCTTCGGGGTCCCGCCCGCCGTCGTGAAGGACGACTACGCCAAGTGGATGCTCGACGACCCGCGGGTGAATTTCGCCATTTCCGACCGGGCGCGCGTCGCCGGGGTGGATCATCTCGGCATCCAGGTCGATTCCGCCGCGGAACTGCAGGACCTGACCGAACGTCTCAAGGCCGCGGGCGAGACGACCCGCGACCAGGAGGCGACGACCTGCTGCTACGCCCGTTCGGACAAGGCGTGGGTCAACGATCCGTCCGGTCTGCGCTGGGAGACCTTCTTCACCTTCGGCGAGGCCACCACCTACGGCGAGGACGAGCCGGGCGCCGTCCAGAATGAGGCGGAGCCCCCGTCGAAGTCCTGCTGCCCCGCCCCCGTTCAACCCGCCGCCGCCTGCTGTTGAGCGACATGACCTGCAACGTCCTGTTCCTCTGCACCGGCAATTCGGCCCGTTCCATCCTCGCCGAAGCCATTCTGAACAAGGTCGGCGAAGGCCGTTTCCGGGCCTGGTCGGCCGGGTCCTTCCCGAAGGGCGAGGTGCATCCGGGCGCCCTGCGCCTGCTCAAGGCGCGCGGCTATCCGACTGACGGGCTGCGCTCCAAATCGTGGGACGAGTTCGCCCGCCCCGGCGCGCCCGGGTTCGACCTGATCATCACCGTCTGCGACAACGCCGCCGGCGAGGTGTGTCCGGTCTGGCCGGGCCACCCCGCGACCGCCCACTGGGGCCTGCCGGACCCGGCCGGCGTGGAAGGCGACGACGCCGCTGTCGACCGCGCCTTCGCGGATGTCCACCGTCAGCTGCACGCCCGCCTGTCGCTGCTGGCGTCGCTGAACCTCGAGGCCCTTGACCGCCTGGCCCTGAAGACCCGGGCGGGCGAGATCCATCAAGAGGCGGACGCGGCCCGGTGAACCTCTTCGAACGCTATCTGACCCTGTGGGTCATCCTCTGCATCGGCGCCGGCGTGGGCCTGGGCTGGCTGTTTCCCGGGGTCTTCGCCGCCGTGGCCGCGGCCGAGATCGCCAAGGTCAACATCCCGGTCGCCCTGCTGGTCTGGGCGATGATCATCCCGATGCTGATGCGCGTGGACTTCACCGCCCTGGGGCAGGTCAGGAACCACTGGCGCGGCATCGGCGTGACCCT